>NZ_JAFCWW010000019.1:0-97315 GCF_049897765.1 Pseudomonas sp. TWP3-2
CTTTATCGGCGCTTGGGTGAAAGGAGGAGGGGCGAAATCTCCCACGGATCTGTACTGCGTCAACAGTCAGAAGCCAGCCTAGTCCCTTCTCCTCCCTTCAAGTACTAAGCATACAAGCTGGCTTGCCAGCGATAGCGGTGGGTCAGCCAGCAAAAATATCAGCCCTGCCGACCGCATCGCTGGCAGGCCAGCTCCCACATTTGATCCCTGCGCCTAACGCGCGTCGCCGTTCTTGGGTTTGTAGAACAGAAACTTGCCGGTCTCGGCAGTTTTGGTGTATTCCCCGGCCCAGCTCGGATGCACGTTACGGTCGTGGAAATATAACGCGCCGCGAGTGCGATCCTTGAGCTGACGGTTCAGTGCCTTGCCGGCGATTTTCTTGGCCAGGGTGTACTCGGCATCTTCGTTGACCTGGTCCGAGCGGCCATCGCACCACCAGGAAAACTGGCAGCTCCTGGTTTCCGAACCCTGCTTGACTACCTCGCAAACAGTGCCGGGAAAGCCGTCGTGGCCGAGACGATTCATCACCACGCTGGCCACCGCTTCCATCTCGGGAGTGTTGCGGCCCTTGGCTTCCCAATAAATGCTGCGCGCCAGGCAGGTGATCGGATCGTCCAGCGGCGCGGTGCCGGCCGGGTCGACGGCTTGCACCTCTTTCGGGGTGATGGCTTCGGATTTTGCTGCAGGCGGGGCGTCGGGTTTGTCAGCGGCTTTTTCTTCCAGCACCTGAGCCTTTTCTTCGGCCCTGGCTTTGATTGGCGCTTGATCGGTGGCGCTGGCAGCGCCGGTCAGCAGGGTTAACGCAAGACACACAAGAAAACCGTTCAATCGCATGATCGATTCTTCCGGCAGAGCCCGGTCCGGGCAAGTTGTTACGTGGTTGAGACCCCCGAATTGCGGGGCCTGCGCAGAGTGTAGACGGCAAATACTGACCCAACCTCAAGCGCAAAAATTCCACGTTTCAAGCAAAAAATCCATTGCCCCAAACCGGGGCTTTTCGAGCATCATGGGCGCATTCAGCCCAAGGGAGATTTCCATGCGCTTCATGTCATCCGTTCTGCGATTTGCCGCGTTGTCCGTGGGCCTGGCGTTTGCCGCTTCGGCCATGGCCAGCGACGAATCGCAACTGGTCGAGTCGATCAACAACTACCGCAGTCAACCGCAGCGGTGCGGCAGCCAAGCCTCCAACGAGTTGCCGCCACTGTCGGCCGACCCACGGCTGATTCTGTCCGCCAGCGGCGCCGTCGATTTGCAACAGGCGATGGCCCGCGCCAGTTACCCGATGGTCAACGTGCAAGCCATCACCCTCAACGGCCCGCGCGATGCGACGTCGGCGATGAAGGCGATTCAAGAGAGCTTCTGCCAGGTCGTGCTCGATCCGCAATTCGTCGATGTCGGCGTCAGCCATAACGATCGCGACTGGCGCATCGTGCTCGCGCGGCCGCTGCTGACTGCACGTCTCGGCGATGGTCAAAGTGAGGGGCAGAAATTGCTTGAGCAACTCAACGTCGCGCGCAGTCAGCCGCGTCAGTGCGGCGGCCAGGCATTCGCCGCAACCACACCACTGACGTGGAACGCGGTGCTCGGTGGCGCTGCCGAAAGCCACAGCCGGGCGATGGCCAACAACAACTTTTTCGACCACAAGGATCGCGACGGCCGCACCCCCGGCGACCGTGCGGAACTGGCCGGTTACAGCGGCCAACTGGTTGGCGAAAACATCGCTGCCGGGCAAGACACCGTGCGCAAAGTGGTCGACGGCTGGCTCGCCAGTCCGGGCCATTGCGCGAATTTGATGAACCCGCAATATCGCGAACTGGGCGCGGCGTATGCGACAGATCCGAAGAGCGACGCGGGGATTTACTGGACCGCGATGTTCGGCGCGCAATAACCTCGAACCCTCAGGGGATGTGTGCTGTTCAGGGGATCAGTGATTAATCCAGGTGTGCCCAGGTCATACGGAACGATGCCCCGCCCCACGCGGAATCGCCGACCTCAACCTGTCCGCCATGGGATTGCGACACGCGCCGTACCAGCGCCAGCCCCAGCCCGAAACCACCGGTGCGGCGGTCGCGACTGGCGTCGAGGCGCGAGAACGGCTCAAAGATTTTTTCGCGCCCGTGCAGCGGCACTCCCGGCCCGTCGTCGTTGACCTGCACCACGTAATAATCGCCAGTGCGCACCAATGACACCTCGACGCGCTGCTCGGCATAACGGATCGCGTTGCGCAGCAGATTGATCACGGCGCGCGCCATGAACCGCGGTTCGATGCGTACATGCTCAAGCTCGCAGTCGCAAATCAGCAACTGCACCCCCGCCGCCTCAGCCTCTAGCGCGACACTGCCGACCACGCTGTCGAGCCAATCGGCCGCCTGAATGTTCTCGCGGGTGATCACCGTGGCACCGCGCTCAAGACTGGCGTAGGTCAACAGTTCGGAAACCATTTCCTCCAGTTCGCCAAGATCGGCGTACATATCGGCGATCAGCTCGCGGTTCTGATTTGGATCAGGTTGCTGCTTGAGTTGGTCGAGTTCGAACGACAAACGTGCAATCGGCGTGCGCAATTCGTGGGACACGGCGTTGGTCAGCTCGCGCTGGTTGGCGATCAGGCTTTCGATGCGTGCCGCCATCAAGTTGAAGTGTTCGGCCAGATCGCGGATGTTCGAGCGCCTGGACAGCTGAATGCGCGACGACAGGTCGTTGTCGCCAAAACGTTCGGCGGCCAGCCGCAGTTTCTCCAGATCGCGCCAGTGCGGGCGCACCCAGAAGAACATGACGAAACCGAGCAGTACCGCCAGCATCAGATACGCGCCGACAATGTAGAACGTCATCAGGCTCGGCTCGGGCGGCAACTTGATGCTCAGCACTTGCGACCCGCCGTCGATGTTGCTGATGAACTGGGTGTAATTGTCACGCGTGACCAACAGCCCTCGGGCCAGTTCGGCTTTTTCCTGTTCATCCAGCGCCAGTTGATCGGCCTCGACCAGACTCAGCGTCAGCCCGTAATGCGCACGCAACGCCTCAAGTTGCTGTTCACGCGCAGCGCCCTGCCGATCACGCATGTGCTCAATCAGCGACCAGGCCTGACCACGGACTGCCTCGCGGTTGTAGGCTTTCATCTGATTGTCGAGCAGCGCATTGAAGGTGTGCTCGACCGTCTGTAACGCCAGTACCAGGCCGACCGTCATCACCAGAAACAGCCCGAAAAATAGCCGCAGCATCTACAACTCCCACGCGAACGGATTGAACAGGTATCCCTTGCCCCACACGGTCTTGATGCATACCGGTTCGCGCGGATTGTCCTTGAGCTTGTTGCGCAACTTGCTGATGTACACGTCGACGCTGCGATTCAGGCCATCGAAGGCGATGCCGCGCATGCGGTTGAGGATATCGTCGCGCGACAACACTTTGCCGGCGGCGCTCGCCAGCAGCCACAGCAGTTCGAATTCCATGGTGGTCATCTCCACCACTTCGCCGACCAGACGTACTTCGCGACAGCTGCGGTCGATGTTCAACTGGCCGAATTCCAGTGAATTGACTACACCGCTGTCCGGCACCTGGCGCCGTTGCAGTGCGCGCAAACGCGCGAGCAAAACCGGTGGTTTGATCGGTTTGATCACGTAATCGTCGGCGCCCGATTCCAGCCCGAGAATGTGATCGAGGTCGTCCTCTTTGGCGGTAAGGATGACGATTGGCGTATCCGACACGCTGCGAATCTCGCGGCACACGTGCAGGCCGCTTTGCCCCGGCAGCATCAGGTCGAGCACTACCACTTTCGGCTGAAATTCGACAAACGCTGCCACCGCCAGATCGCCGCGATGCACCGTGCGCACTTCGTAGCCGTGCTGTTCGAGAAAATGCGCAATCAGTGTCGCGAGGCGCTCGTCGTCCTCCACCAGCAGGACTTTGCCAAAACCCAGGTTATCCATACCAACCGCCGCCAACTGCTTTTTGAAGTGGCCGACATTATGGCGGCATTCGCGGGCAAGACGTTTAGCGCAGACAGCAAAAACCGGCCGCAGGGGCCGGTTTTCGATGATGTTTCATACTCTTAAGAGTTTTTAACAATCTTAAGCAGGCACACCACTGTGGAAACGGAATTCCACATCCGGCGATTCGATCAATTCCTGCTCGGCAGCGCGCACGCGTTCGATCACTTGCGCGATGTCCTTGGCGTCACCGTACTGATAAGCCAGTTTCAGATAACCCTGATAATGCCGCGCTTCGCTTTTCAGCAGACCAAAGTAGAACTTGCCGAGTTCTTCATCCAGATGCGGCACCAGCGCTTCGAAGCGCTCGCAACTGCGTGCTTCGATGAAAGCGCCGACCACCAGCGTATCGACCAGTTTCACCGGCTCGTGGCTGCGCACGACTTTGCGCAGGCTTGAGGCGTAACGGCCGGCGTGCAATTGACGCAGCTCGATCTTGCGCCGCTTCATGATGCGCATGACCTGTTCGTGGTGCACCAGCTCTTCCCGGGCCAGACGCGACATCATGTTGATCAGATCGACGTGGGAGTGGTACTTGGCGATCAGGCTCAACGCGGTGCTGGCGGCCTTGAACTCGCAGTTCTTGTGGTCGATCAGCAGGGTTTCCTGGTCGGCCAGTGCGGCTTGCACCCAGGCATCGGGCGTGCGGCAGCCAAGGAATTCGTGGATTTCGGGAAAGATCATCAGGCTCACGGCTAAAGGTGTTCGAGCGAAGGGCGCCGATTATACCGGCCTGCCCGCAGACCACCAGCCGCCCGCGTTGATATGCATCAACTCGCGGGCACGGGCGCAGCAACTATAGTTGTGCAACGCCGTGTTTTTTCTTTGCTGGAGACTCCGCTCATGCAAGCCATTCGCAGCATTCTGGTGGTCATCGAACCCGAACACGCCGAGAGCCTGGCGCTCAAGCGCGCCAAGCTGATCGCCGGGGTGACCTCAGCCCATTTGCACCTGCTGGTGTGCGACAAGAAGCACGACCACGCCGGCATGCTCGGCGTGCTCAAATCGGCGCTGCTGGCGGATGGTTACAGCGTGACCACCGAGCAGGCGTGGAACGAGAGCCTGCATGAAACCATCGTTGACGTGCAGCAGGCCGAGGGTTGCGGGCTGGTGATCAAACAGCATTTCCCCGACAGCGCGCTGAAAAAAGCCCTGCTGACCCCGGCAGACTGGAAGCTGTTGCGCCACTGCCCTACCCCGGTTTTGCTGGTGAAAACTTCTGGTTCGTGGAAAGACAAGGTGATTCTGGCCGCAGTTGATGTGGGCAATACCGATGGCGAGCATCGCCATTTGCATGCTGGCATCATCGACCATGGCTTTGACATTGCGGCTCTGGCCAAGGGGCATTTGCATGTGATTGCCGCTCATCCTTCCCCGATGCTCTCGGCCGCTGACCCTGCATTGCAGTTGAGTGAAACCATCGAGGCGCGATATCGCGAGCAATGTCGGGCGTTTCAGGCCGAGTTTGATATTGATGATGCACGCCTGCACATCGAGGAAGGCCCGGCGGATGTGTTGATACCGTTCATGGCGCACAAGCTGCAAGCGGCGGTGACGGTGATTGGTACGGTGGCGCGCACCGGTTTGTCTGGCGCGTTGATCGGCAATACAGCCGAGGTCGTGCTGGATGCGCTGGAGAGCGATGTGCTGGTGCTCAAACCGCAGGAGGTTGAGGATCATCTGGTGGAGCTGGCGGTGAAGCATTGAGAGATGTGAAGTCTATTCGGGCGCCATCGCTGGCAAGCCAGCTCCCACAGTGATTGTGTGATGCTCTCTGTTGAGGACACACCGAGAACCCTGTGGGAGCTGGCTTGCCAGCGATAGCGGTCAATCAGGCGCCGAAGGCATCTCTGAGGAAACCGGGAGCGATGTAACGCTGATAATGCGCTTCCGACAGCAGGAAAAATTCCCGATCAATGGCATCGCGCAATTCCGGCAGATTCCACTCGCGAAACTCCGGCAGCAACACCATCCCGTAGGCTTCCAGATTAATGATCACCCGCGCCCCTCGGGCAATCAGCTGATACGCCCAGCAATATTCCGACTGATGCGGCACAAAGCGGATCTTGCGCTGTTCAAGCTGCTGACGCAGCAGATCGCGGTCGAACACTTCGACCTTGCTCTCCATTACTTGTGACAGCAGTTGCTCCAGACGCAGCCACACCGCGCGCTTTTCCTCCTCGTTGTAACCATTCCAATTGATCACTTCGTGGTGAAAACGCTTGCAGCCACGGCACACGAGATCACCGTAAACGGTGGAGCAGAGGCCGACGCAGGGGGTCTTGATGGTCTGATTGGGCATAAATGGGCAAAACACTGCAACGCGGAACAGGCCGGCATGTTAGCCCTTTGTCGGGCATTGATCACCCCTCAAACGTCAGGGCTTAGCGCACAAAACGCACTTTGCCCCGTCGACGCGGCCCGCCACCAAAGTCCAATAGAGCGCGACTTACCTTTAAATTTTTTTTGCCGTAGAATCAGCCAGCCTTTTAAGGCGCAAATGTCCGTTAGAAGCTGTTTTCAAAGCGTCACGAGCACAGTCGTTCCTTCAGAACGGTGTTGGCGAAGGGTTTTTCCAGCGGGGAAAAATCCGACGCCAACCCTCATCAGCTCCACGTTCTGCAGGCGTAAAACTTTGAAAGCAGCTTCTGTAAGGAATGCCCGGTAATTCTGGCCAAGCGGCGCACAACGCCGCGCGGCGCATGAGTACGTGCATTTCGCGACGAGCGTCCCGGACACCCATTTGGGACCACTGATGAGGGTAATAACTGTGCTTGAAGCCTACCGCAAACATATCGAAGAGCGTGCAGCACTGGGTATTGTTCCCCAGCCGCTTAACGCCGAACAAACAGCCGGCCTGGTCGAGCTGTTGAAGAATCCTCCGGCTGGCGAAGAAGCTTTCCTCGTTGACCTGATCACCAATCGCATTCCGCCAGGCGTGGACGAAGCGGCCTACGTCAAGGCCGGCTTCCTGTCTGCTCTGGCCAAGGGCGAAGTCTCCTCCCCTCTGCTGGACAAAAAGCGCGCTGTAGAACTGCTCGGCACCATGCAGGGCGGCTACAACATCGTGACCCTGGTAGACCTGCTGGACGACGCCGAGCTGGCGCCAGTCGCTGCCGCGCAACTCAAGCACACCCTGCTGATGTTCGACGCGTTCCACGACGTCGCTGAAAAAGCCAAGAACGGCAACGTTCACGCTCAAGGCGTGCTGCAGTCCTGGGCTGACGGCGAGTGGTTCAAAAACCGTCCGACCCTGGCCGACAAGATCAGCCTGCGCGTGTTCAAGGTCACCGGCGAAACCAACACCGACGACCTGTCCCCTGCTCCAGACGCCTGGTCGCGTCCTGACATCCCGCTGCACGCCCTGGCCATGCTGAAAATGGCCCGTGACGGCATCGTTCCTGATCAGCAAGGCGCCATCGGCCCGATGAAGCAGATCGAGGAAATGCGCGGCCAAGGCTTCCCGATCGCCTACGTCGGCGACGTCGTCGGTACTGGTTCGTCGCGTAAATCGGCCACCAACTCGGTACTGTGGTTCTTCGGCGACGACGTTCCTTTCGTACCGAACAAGCGTGCTGGCGGTTTCTGCTTCGGCAGCAAGATCGCTCCGATCTTCTACAACACCATGGAAGATGCCGGCGCACTGCCGATCGAATTCGACGTTTCCAACATGCACATGGGCGACGTGATCGACCTGTACCCGCATGCTGGCAAAGTCTGCAAACACGGTACCGACGAAGTCCTGACCACCTTCGAAATGAAGACTCCAGTGCTGTTGGACGAAGTCCGCGCTGGCGGCCGTATTCCGCTGATCATCGGCCGCGGCCTGACCGAGAAGGCTCGCGCCGAGCTGGGTCTGCCACCGTTCGACCTGTTCAAAAAGCCTGATGCACCGATCGAAAGCACCAAAGGTTTCACCCTGGCGCAGAAAATGGTCGGCAAGGCTTGCGGTCTGGCAGAAGGCAAAGGCGTTCGTCCTGGCACCTACTGCGAACCGAAGATGACCACCGTAGGTTCTCAGGACACCACCGGTCCAATGACCCGTGACGAACTGAAAGACCTGGCGTGCCTGGGCTTCTCCGCTGATCTGGTGATGCAGTCGTTCTGCCACACCGCGGCTTATCCAAAGCCGATCGACGTGACCACCCACCACACCCTGCCTGACTTCATCATGACCCGCGGCGGCGTTTCCCTGCGTCCGGGCGACGGCATCATCCACTCGTGGCTGAACCGCATGTTGCTGCCGGACACCGTCGGTACCGGTGGTGACTCGCACACCCGTTTCCCGATGGGCATCTCGTTCCCGGCCGGTTCCGGTCTGGTGGCGTTCGCCGCTGCCACCGGCGTAATGCCGCTGGACATGCCGGAATCGATTCTGGTGCGCTTCAAAGGCAAGATGAAACCTGGCATCACCCTGCGTGACCTGGTGCATGCAATTCCTTACTTCGCCATCCAGAACGGTCTGCTGACTGTCGAGAAGAAAGGCAAGAAAAACGCCTTCTCCGGCCGCATCCTGGAAATCGAAGGCCTGGAGGGCCTGACGCTGGAACAGGCTTTCGAGCTGTCCGATGCCTCGGCTGAACGTTCGGCTGCCGGTTGCACCATCAAGCTGTCGAAAGAGTCGATCACCGAGTACCTGAACTCGAACATCACCCTGCTGCGCTGGATGATCGGCGAAGGCTACGGCGATGCACGTACTCTGGAACGTCGCGCTCAAGCGATGGAAGCCTGGGTTGCCAACCCGGAACTGATGGAAGCCGATGCTGACGCCGAATACGCCGAAGTCATCGAAATCGATCTGGCCGACATCAACGAGCCTGTGCTCTGCGCGCCAAACGATCCGGACGACGCCCGTCTGCTGTCCAGCGTTGCTGGCGAGAAGATCGACGAAGTGTTCATCGGTTCGTGCATGACCAACATCGGTCACTTCCGCGCTGCCGGCAAGCTGCTGGAACAGGTCAAAGGTCAGCTGCCAACCCGTCTGTGGCTGTCGCCGCCGACCAAGATGGACGCTCACCAACTGACCGAAGAAGGCTACTACGGCATCTACGGCAAGGCTGGCGCGCGCATGGAAATGCCGGGCTGCTCGCTGTGCATGGGTAACCAGGCACGTGTAGAGCCGAACTCGACTGTTGTGTCGACTTCGACCCGTAACTTCCCGAACCGTCTGGGCGACGGCGCGAATGTCTACCTGGCCTCGGCCGAGCTGGCATCCGTAGCTTCGATCCTGGGTCGCCTGCCGACCGTCGAGGAGTACATGGAATACGCTGGCAAGATCGACAGCATGGCCGCCGACGTTTACCGCTACCTGTCCTTCGACCAGATCGCCGAGTTCCGTGAAGCTGCTGCGAACGCCAACATCCCGGTCGTTCAAGCCTAACGCTACAACGCAATAAAAAACGCCGCCCATCGTGAGATGAGCGGCGTTTTTTTATGCCTGCTGGAAAGTCGCCACCTGTTACGGCCGCATCGCTGGCAAGTCGAATCGTCGCACCGCAGCTCCCACAGGTTTGAGATCCACCCAAAAACCGCACTTCGCTTCTAACCACTCAACACAATGAGCGTTAGCTCGAGTGCAGCTCTTGATCACAAGCGCCCGTCGGCAGGCTGAGTGGAGGGATTGATCCGGGGGTGGGAGCGCAGCGACCGTTTGGCGCAGCCAAACACATCGAGAGGAGGTGCAGCGCAGCAAACCGGAGGCGATGCGCCCGGAACAATCCCGGAGCGAAGGAACCCGAGCCACAGCGAGGGCCGAACGTCAGGGTAAAGCCTTTTTGGTTACTTTTTCGGCGTCTGGAAAAAGTGACCCGCCGTCAGGGCGGAACCCCAAGAAGCCGTCACCGCAGCACTGGATCTGTACTCAGCCAGAAAAAAACCATTGCCAGCGATGAGGCCGGAGCAGCCACCACAGATAAAAACAGGCGTAAAAAAGGCCGACCTGCGATGCAGATCGGCCTTTCTTGATTCGCCAGATCAGACCAAAATTTGCGCCTGTCAGTTAAGCAGTCAGCGAGTAAATCAACGCAGAAATCGCCACCAGACCAACTGCGGTGACAAACACGTTCGATGCCTGGCCGCGATAGCGGGCCATCGCCGGCACTTTGCGGATGGCGTACATCGGCATCAGGAACAGGATCGCCGCGATCACCGGGCCACCCACGGTTTCGATCATGCCGAGGATGCTCGGGTTGAGCGTGGCAACGATCCAGCACACTACCAGCATGAACGCCGCCACAATGCGATCCAGAGCCTTGGCACTTGGGCGCTTGCCGCTTTTGACGATCAGGCCTTTCAAGCCTTCGCTGGCACCGATGTAGTGACCGAGGAACGACTTGGAGATCGCCACGAACGCAATTAACGGCGCGGCGAACGCGATGGTCGGGTTACTGAAGTGGTTGGCCAGGTACGACAGGATCGACAGGTTCTGCGCCTTGGCTTCGGCCAGTTGTTCTGGCGTCAGGGTCAGTACACAGCTGAAAACGAAGAACAGCACCATTCCGACCATCAGCAAGTGCGCACGGCAGAGGATCTGCGAGCTGCGCTCTTGGGCGTGGACGCCGTAACGACGCTTCTGATCAACCGCAAACGCCGAAATGATCGGCGAGTGGTTGAACGAGAACACCATCACCGGAATCGCCAGCCACAGCGTGTGCAGCAGCGCGGATGGCGCCGGCACTTGCGAAACGGTGCTGAGGATGCCGCCATTCCAGTGTGGGATCAGGTACACCGCCAGAAACAGCAGCGCGACGATAAACGGATACACCATCAGGCTCATGGCCTTGACGATCACCTGCTCACCGCAGCGAACCACCGCCAGCAACCCCAGAATCAGCGCAAACGACAGCAACGCGCGCGGTGGCGGCGTGATGTGCAGTTGGTGTTCGAGGAAACTGGCGACCGTGTTGGTCAGGCCGACGCTGTAAATCAGCAGGATCGGGAAGATTGCGAAGAAGTACAGCAAGGTGATCAGCGCGCCGGCCTTGATGCCGAAATGCTGCTCCACCACTTCCGTGATGTCGGCGCCTTCGCGACCGGAGAGCACGAAGCGGGTCAGACCGCGGTGTGCGTAGAACGTCATGGGGAATGCCAACAGCGCCAGAATCACCAGCGGCCAAAAGCCTCCAAGACCCGCATTGATCGGCAAAAACAGGGTGCCGGCGCCGATGGCCGTCCCGAACAGTCCCAACATCCAGGTAGTGTCATGGCGATTCCAGCTCGACAGTTCAGTTGGTGCTGCCGCTTCATAGCGTTCGTCGACGCTATTGGCCTGATCATTCATCCGGTCGGATCTCCGCATTCCGGTCACTTGCCACTCGGTCAGGACGCGTCGGAAAAAACCGACAGACATGCTCCGGCCGAAACAGGGGCGCGATTCTCCGTGATAAATCAGCAGAAGCAAAGATTTAGCTGAGGAATGGTTGTGCGGTGCAGATCGGAGGGGTGTCGTTTTTGGTGAATTAGATGTCGGCCAAGGATACGTATATCGTCGTTTTCTGACACGTTGCAGCGCCACGCTTGCTCATCAGGCGCGATCAGAATGATCGGCCCAACATGAAGCCAAGGCAAACGCAAAACATGCCGAAACCTAACAGCACCCAGAATCTAGACATGTTCTCCTTGTCTTCAAGGCGCATTGCCTGGACATACTCCTCGAGCTCTCGATCCATTTGCTCTCCACGAGCTTTGACGTCATAGGTACTCATTTTGATTTTTCCTTTTCAGGTTATGGGGCTGACGAGTGGTGTGAATAATTCAAAATTTGAGTGCAAGCCCTGCTACAGCGACGAATGCGACTAACACTCCGCCCATTACTGCGAATGGATACAAATTCGTCTCCCACCTCAGCTTTCTTTCTTCCGTCAGAAGCTTCTTTGTCTCAACCGCGATTTTCCGCACTTCTTTTTGTAGCCTCTCGAGTTCCAGATTTTCACGATCATCCTGAAGCATTGGCCTTCCTTGGCTTTGAGTTACCGCTCGGCCGGCGATTGCATCCTGGACCGCACTGCCCTTTCCACCCGGTAATAATTTCGTATTCATCACCCGAAGACTAGCGGGCAAATCCGGCAGTGTGCGTAGGCAAAATCCGTGCTTTGTGTAAGCACGCTCCGAGGACAACCACTAGCGAAACTTCCGACAAACATTCCAGACCAAACGGCCTTTCAATCTCGCCCGCTTCATCTAGCGTGATAGCAACCCTCTTCACCTGCGGAGCTGGCCCATGCCTCTGGTGAACTGGTCGTTCAGCAACGGCATCGCTCAATACGCCAGTTGATACAACGAGCTGCGCATCAGCTCCTACACTGCCTGATGCGGGTCAGCGGCCACCATTGCCAAACCGCTGTGCAATCAGCACTCTGACATGACTTACGCGACCGAACCGCCATAGATCTCAGGAGCCGCGCAATGCCCGCAACCGTTCTGGTACTGGTTGAAACCATCAATGACTACCTGCCGATTCTCGAACGACAGGGCTTTCACCTGATCCTCGCGCCGACTCCCGCCGAGCGTGCCCAGGCTATCGCCACTCACGGCGCGCGGATCGATGCGGTGCTGACCCGTGGCCCGTTGGGCCTGTACGCCGAAGAAATCTCCGCGCTGCCGGTCTTGAAAATCATCACGGTGATTGGCGCCGGTTACGAGCAGGTCGACCTGCAAGCTGCCAGCGACCGTGGGATCACCGTGACCAACGGCGCCGGGGTCAACGCATCTTCGGTGGCCGATCACGCGATGGCCATGTTGCTGGCGCTGGTCCGCGACATTCCGCGTTGCGATGCGGCCGTTCGCCGTGGCGAGTGGCCAAAAATCATGCGCCCGTCGCTGGCCGGCAAGCATTTGGGGATTCTCGGGCTCGGCGCGGTGGGCATGGCCATCGCCAAACGCGCCAACCTGGGGTTTGACATGCAGATCAGCTACCACAGCCGCAGATTGGCCAGCGATGTGCCTTACACATTCTGCTCGACCCCGACCGAGCTGGCACGCACCGCCGACTTTCTGATCATTGCCACACCAGGCGGACTGGGAACCAAACATCTGGTCAACCGCGCCGTGCTCGACGCGCTCGGTCCGGAAGGTTTCATCGTCAACATCGCCCGCGCCAGCGTGATTGCCACGGCAGATTTGATCGCGGCGCTGGAACATCGAAAAATCGCCGGTGCCGCACTCGATGTATTCGACCACGAGCCGCAGGTACCGGATTCACTGAAAGCCCTGAGCAACGTACTTTTAACGCCGCATGTGGCTGGTCTGTCGCCCGAAGCCACCCAAGGCACGGTGGAACTGGTGGGCAAGAATCTGGTGGCGTTCTTCAGCGGGGAAGCGGTGCTGACTCCATTGGAACTACCGCCGAAGCTTGGCGAAGAACGCGTGCACTAAGCCTCATTGGTAGCGTCAGCAGACGCTGCCGTCCGCGCTGGTCCCAGCCTATTCGAAACGCTGATTATCCGGCAACACGCTAACCTATAAGACCGCAGCGCGCTTGTGGCCGCCCCGGCGCGCCATTAGATTAGCCAATGATGTCTGGCCTCCAAAATAAGCAGAAGGGATAAGCATGGCGCTTACTGACCAGTCCACCCGTATCCGCTCCGGCGAAGAACTCGATGCCAGCCTGATTGATCCGTACCTCAAGGCGCACATTCCGGGCCTCAGCGGTACGCCGCAGATCAGCCAGTTTCCCGGCGGCGCGTCGAACCTGACGTACCTGCTGGAATACCCGGAACAGGAGTTCGTCCTGCGCCGTCCACCGTTCGGCCACAAAGCCAAATCAGCCCACGACATGGGCCGCGAATTCCGCATCCTCAATCAACTGCGCGACGGCTTTCCTTACTGCCCGAAAGCCTACGTGCACTGCACCGATGAATCGGTGATCGGCGCCGAGTTCTACGTGATGGAACGCGTCAACGGCATCATCCTGCGCTCGGAACTGCCGGCGGAACTGGGCTTTGATTCAGCCAGGACCGAAGCCCTGTGCAAGAGCTTCATCGACAAGTTCGTCGAACTGCACCGCGTCGATTACAACGCCTGCGGCCTCGGTGATCTGGGCAAGCCCGAAGGCTACGTCGCCCGCCAGATCAAAGGCTGGAGCGAGCGTTATGAAAAAGCCCTGACCCCGGATGCGCCGCAGTGGCAAGCGGTCAAAGCCTGGCTCAACGACAAGATGCCAGCCGACCACCCGACGTCGAGCATCGTGCACAACGACTACCGCTTCGACAACGTGATCCTCGACCCGCACAACCCGATGCAGATCATCGGCGTGCTCGACTGGGAACTGACCACCCTTGGCGATCCGCTGATGGATCTGGGCAACACCCTCGCCTACTGGATTCAAGCCGACGACCCGGCACCGGTGCAACTGATGCGCCGCCAGCCGAGCCACGCCCCGGGCATGCTCACCCGCCGCGAGTTCGTCGATTACTACGCTGAACGCGCCGGGATCCAGATCGACAATTTCGACTTCTACTACACCTACGGCCTGTTCCGCCTGGCCGGGATCGTGCAGCAGATCTACTACCGCTTCTACCACGGCCAGACCCAGGACAAACGCTTCGCGCAGTTCATTCACATGAACAAACTGCTGGAGCAGATGAGCCTGCAGGTCATCCAGAAATCCACGCTCTGATCGCACGCCTCATAACAAGACTCTTTCAAGGGGATAGCATGTCCAAGACTCAGTTGTTCGACCTCGACGGCAAGATTGCATTCGTCTCCGGCGCCAGCCGTGGCATCGGTGAAGCCATCGCCAAACTGCTGGCCCAGCAAGGCGCACACGTGATCGTGTCGAGCCGCAAACTCGACGGCTGCCAGCATGTCGCCGACGCGATCATCGCTGCCGGCGGCAAGGCCACCGCGGTCGCCTGCCACATTGGTGAGATGGAGCAGATCAGCCAGGTATTCGCCGGGATCAAGGAACAGTTCGGCCGTCTGGACATTCTGGTCAACAACGCCGCAACCAATCCGCAATTCTGCAACGTGCTCGACACCGATCTGAGCGCCTTCCAGAAAACCGTCGACGTGAACATCCGTGGCTACTTTTTCATGTCGGTCGAAGCCGGCAAGCTGATGCGCGAGAACGGCGGTGGCAGCATCATCAACGTCGCGTCGATCAACGGTATTTCGCCGGGGATATTCCAGGGCATCTACTCGGTGACCAAGGCTGCGGTGATCAACATGACCAAAGTCTTCGCCAAGGAATGCGCGCAATTCGGCATCCGCTGCAACGCTTTGCTGCCGGGTTTGACCGACACCAAGTTCGCTTCGGCGCTGGTGAAAAACGACGCAATCCTCAAGCAAGCGCTGGCGCAGATCCCGCTCAAGCGCGTGGCTGATCCGAGTGAAATGGCCGGCGCAGTGTTGTTCCTGGCGAGTGATGCTTCGAGCTACACCACCGGTGTTTCGCTGAATGTGGACGGCGGCTTCCTGTCCTGATTGCGCTCCGTGTAGGAGCTGACGAGTAAAACGAGGCTGCGATCCTTTGACTTTGATTTTAAAAAACCAAGATCAACAGATCGCAGCCTCGTTGCACTCGACAGCTCCTACAGGAGGCTTACAGGTCCATGACTTTTGGTAGTTGCCAGCCGAAATGCACCGACAACAGTCGCAACGACAAGCACGCCGCGCCCGCCAGCAACGCCGCAGCCACCGGTGACACGCCCAGCCGCCGGCCAATGATCAACACCGCCGCCCCGACAAACGCCGAGCTCGCATACAAATCCGCCTGCAACACCACCGGCACCCGTGCCAGCACAATGTCGCGAATCACCCCGCCACCGACCCCGGTGATCGTGCCCATCAGCATCGCCACAAACGGCGAGATGCCATAGTTCAACGCCTTCTGCGCCCCGGCCACGGCAAACAACGCCAGCCCGGCGGCATCAAGCACGATCAACGTCGATCCAGACCAGCTCAGCACCTGTTCATGAAACACAAACGCCAGACCGCCCATGGCGAACGCCAGCGCAGGGTAACGCCAATCCGCCACAGCATTGGCCGGCGTAGCGCCAATCAGCAGATCACGCGTAACCCCACCGCCCAGCGCCACGATGAACGCAATCACCATGACCCCGAGCAGATCAAGCTGACTGCGCATCGCCGCAATCGCGCCCTCGACAGCAAACACCGCCGTACCGGCCAGATCGGCCACCAGCACAACCCGCTCAACCCGGGACTTACGCCGCGCCGGCGCTATTGCGTGACGCAACGGGTGGTCGTGATCTGTCGAGTGACTTGGCCATCGGCATACGCATCACCGACCACTTCAGTGTTTTCGAGGACTTCGCAAGTACGTTCAGGCGGTGGAGGCGGCGCGGCAGGCGGCGGAGGTGGAGGACTGGCGCAGGCACTGAGCAGCCCCAACAGAAAAGCAAACGACAACGCAGAACACACGCGTTTCCCAGGATTATTCATAGGACGACCCGCGAAGAATGGAAGAAAACTCCCGTGGCCGGGCAGGACAATGCACGGCAATGGAAACCGAACCACTCATTCCTTATAGACCAGAGTCCGGCAAGTGCCAGTGGAATGGTGGGACTAGAGGGAATTGGCTGTCGATTTTGGGGTGGGATGGTAAAAGCGGATCGCGTGGTTTGAGCAATCTGTGCATGACTGTTGATCGCGGCCCTCACCCTAGCCCTCCCGAAACGTCGGACCGCCCAGAGGTAGAGGGGACTGACCGAGGTGCTCACAAGAATTACGCCGACGTGGGATACCGAGGTGAATTCAACATTTAAAAAGCACGCAATCGCGGCTCAGATTTTGACCCACCACCACTCAACAGGATGAGCGTTAGCTCGGCTGCAGCCCTTGATCTTGATCTCAAGCGCCCATCGGCAGGCTGAGTGGAGGGATTGATTCGGGGATGGGAGCGAAGCGACCGTTTGGCGCAGCCAAACACATCGAGAGGAGGTGCAGCGCAGCAAACCGGAGGCGATGCCCCCGGATCAATCCCGCAGCGAAGGAACCCGAGCCACAGCGAGGGCCGAACGTCAGGGCAAAGCCTTTTGGGTTACCTTTTTGGCGTTTGAAAAAGGTGACCCGCCGTAAGGGCGGAACCGTAAGCAGCCTTCACCCAACAACGGATATGTAATCAAACAGGATCCACAAAAGACCGCAAAGAATTGCTCTCCAACTCATACCGCAACTCCCCAACCAACCCCTCCACAGCCTCCCCAGACCGCAAAGCATCCAGACTCAACCCACTAACCACCAGGTCAACCCGCCCCGACGCCGGGTGATACAACTTCACCGTCAGCGAATTCTCCCCATCCACCACACACTCACACGCCAACGGCGAAAAACTGCGCTCCAGCTGCACGCGCAACTGCGCCAGATTGATCATCCCGATACTCCCGCGTGACGACGCACCAGAAATGACTCAATGAAAGACAACAGACACATGGGTCGATCCTTAAACCGCTTCGAAGAGGATGCGACCAGAATCCGCAGACCCGTATCGCACCTGAACAGACTAAGAACCTGCGCCTGATGCCAAAACCCGAATTTGCACCCCTTCGACTAGTGCATTTGCACCTTATCGCTGGCCTTTGCTTCCCCACACGCCAGAGAACAGTCCACGCTCCCGCGCCCAGACAATCGCCTCGCTGCGGCTGTGCACATCAAGCTTGGAGTAGACCGTCGCCACATGATTACGCACAGTATTCGGTGCGAGTTTCAGGCGCGCCGCGATTTCCTTGTCCGCCAGCCCTTCGCAGATCAGCCCGAGCACGTCACGCTCACGCGCCGTCAGCTCCGTGAACGACACGCTAGGCAATTGCGGAGAATTGACCTTTTTCACATTGGCCAGTTTTTCAATCAGCGTGCGGCTGAACCAGGACGCGTCTTTCATCACCTCCTCAATCGCCGCCACCAGCTCCAATTCGGTGCGTTTGCGCTCGGTGATGTCCATCAGCGCCAGCAAATAGCACGGCGTGTCCTGGATGACCATCGTCTCGGCCGAGACCGCGCACTCGAGCAGATCCGCGTCTTTCTTGCGCACGCGCAAATCCACGCGATCAACCCGGCCGGATTTGACCAGCGCCGCAAACAGACGCGTGCGCGCCGCGACATCATCGACAAACTCCAGCTCGGAAACCGTCTTGCCCAGCACCTCATCGCCGCTGTAAGCCAGGGTATCGAGGAACGCCTGATTGACGTCGATCACCCGCTGCTCGTCAGTGCTGCAGATGAGAATCGGCACCGGCGTCAGGCGAAAGGCCTTGGCGAAGCGTTCTTCACTTTGCCGTAACGCCACTTCGACCTTGCGCCGTGGCTCCATGTCGACAAAGGAAAACAACATGCAGTCTTCATCGTTGAGTATCAGCGTCTGACCGGCGACGACTACCTGCTTGCTGCCTCCGTCGGCCGTGCGCAGCTCAGCCTGCATCTGCGGAATGGTCGCCACATCGCGCAGACGCTGGATCGCTAGCTCTTTGCGCTCGGCCTTTTCGAGGATGTCCAGCTCATAGGTCGAGGCGCCGATCACCTGATCGCGGCTGTAGCCGGTCATCTCCAGAAACCCCGGATTGACCTTGATGTAGCGCAAGTCGCTGAGACGGCAGATGACCGCAGGGGCCGGGTTGGCATTGAAGGTCTTCTCGAAGCGCTGCTCGGCGTTGGCCCAGTCGGTGACGTCGCTCATGATCAGCACCAGCGATTCGGGATCGCCGTTGCGATCAGTCAATACCAGACTGCGCACGGTATGCACCCAGGTGCGTTCTTCATCATGCGCCGGAGTGACTTCGACCAGCACGTCGCTGAAGGTTTCACCGGCCGCCACGCGGCTGAGCGGGTATTGATCGGCGGTCAATGGGTGATTGTTGCGATAGCGCAGGTTGAAGCGTTCAGCGTACTCCTTGGCATTGTGCCCGAGCTCACCGACGCGACTGATGCCGTGCATGGTCAACGCCGCTTCGTTGGCCCAGAGAATGCTCTGATCGAGTTCCAGCAAAATCACCCCGTCGGACAGACTCGCAATGATCTGCTGCAACTGGCGGCGATTGGTTTCGGTGGTCAGTACGTCCTGGCTCATTGGCTCTCCACAGGTGATGCGAGCATGTGAAGGTTACGACCGCAGGCTGTTGGGATCGTGCCGAGCATTCTTCCCGGACATCCACCAATCCCCTAGCTCCCACAAGGTTCAGTGCAGATTTGAGGTTTCGACCAATTCGCGCAAGGTATCGAGAAACAACCTGAGCACCGGCGAGGCATCGTCGGCGCGGTAAGTGGCGTACAGCGGCACTTCCGGCAGCGCCGGAGTCAGGCGGCGAAACACCAGCCCCGCCGGAGCCAGTTGCTCGATTGACGCCGGCAACAGCGCCACGCCAAATCCGGCGCTGACCAGGCTGAGCAAGGTCTGCACCTCGATCACCTGCTGACGAATCTGCGGCGTGAACCCGGCCTTGATGCAGCACTGAAACAGAAAATCGGCGAACCGCGACTGCTTCAATTCCAGCGCCACGAACGGTTCCTGCGCCAGATCGGCGGGCGCCAGATGTTCGCGACTGGCCAACGGATGATCCGCCGGCATCACTACGCGGATCGGCTCGTAGATCAGCAGTTCATTGCGCAACTGCGGGTCGTCATAGCCAACGCGAAACACACAGGCGTCAATGCGCTTTTCCTTCAACGCCTTGACCTGCGCCGCCGGGGTCATTTCATGCAGACGCCAATTGACCTGCGGATAGCGCTCGCGAAACAGATGCAGGGCTTTGGGCAGCACGCCGACCATCACCGAACTGATCATGCCGATTTCCAGCTCACCGAGCTGCCCGCGCCCGGTCTGACGGGTCAGGTCCAGCGCGCGTTCGAGCTGTTCGAACACCAGCGGTGCCTGCTCCTTGAGCATCTGCCCCGCTGCCGTCAGCTCAACCCGATGATGACTGCGCTCGAACAGCGGCGTGCCAAGTTCTTCTTCGAGCAAACGAATCTGCTGACTGAGCGGCGGCTGGCAAATGTGCAACCGCTCCGCCGCACGACCGAAATGCAACTCGTCGGCCAGCGCCATGAAATAACGCAGCAAGCGCAGGTCCATGGCGGCTTACCCGAGGCTCAGCGGCGTCGAGCGCTGACGCACGCCGGTCAGGCTGAACAGCGCGTTGGCGATGGCCGGCACCACCGAAGGACTGCCCAGCTCACCGACGCCGCCGGGTTTATCCGGCTGGCCGTCGAGCACAAGGATGTCCACCGCCGGCATGTCGGACATGCGCGTAACGCGGTAATCGTGGAAGTTGCTCTGCAGCACCCTGCCCTGTTTGATGTCGAGCCGATCAAACAACGCATGGCCAAGGCCCCACATCAGCCCGCCATAGATTTGTTCCTCGACGCCTCCGGGTGAGACCGCCAGACCACAATCGACCACACAAGTGAGCTTCTCTACTTTCGCTTGCCCATCGACTTTCACAACCCGCGCGACCACCGCGATAAAACTGGTGTAACCCTGATTGGTCGCGATCCCCAGCGCGGTATCTGGCGGCAATGGCTGGCCCCACCCGGCGCGCTCGGCGGCTTGTTTGAGCACCGCGACATGCCGTGGACGCTCCTGCATATTCGCCAGCCGAAATGCCAAAGGATCTGCGCCAGCCGCATGCGCCAGTTCATCCATGAAACTCTCGACGGCGAACACGTTGGGAATGAAACTCACCGAGCGATACCAACCACTGGGCACACCGCTTTCGTGCTTGACCCAATTCAGATCCAGGTGTGGCGGACGATAGGCGAAGTCCCACGCGGTGATCGCCTCGGTGGTGCTGTAATCCATGTGATCCGGGCGCTCGAAATAGCCCGGCTCCCACTGCTCTGGCGAGGCTGGCGACACGGCGTGCAATTGCAGTGCGCTGAGTTTGCCGCTCGCATCCAGTGCGCCTTTGACCCGATGCAGAGTCGCCGGGTGATAGAACAGCGCGTGCATTTCGTCTTCACGGCTGTTGAGCAACTTCACCGGCACACCGGTCTGCTGCGCCAGATAAGCGACTTCGAACAACCAGTATTTGGCTTCTCGTGCGCCGAAACTGCCGCCGGACACCAGTTCATGGATGGTGACTTGGTCTTTGTCGAATCCGCAGATCACTCGGGCGCCTTCCAGTGCCGAGGACGGCACCTGCACGCCGCCCCAATAGGTGATCGCCTTGTCCTTGACCTGCGCGGTGATGCAGATCGGTTCCAGCGGGTTTTGCACCTTGTAGGGCATGCTGTAATCGGCTTCGAGCAGCTTGGCTGCGCGCGGCCATTGTGCGGCGACGTCACCGTGGGTCATGGCTTTGATGGTTTGCGTTTTCGCGTCGCCAATCGCCAAAGCCTGGGCCTTGTGTAGCTCTTCGCTGTCGAATCCCGCCAGCGTCGATTCGCTCCATTTGATTTCCAGCAGCTTGCGCCCTTCTTGCGCGGCCCAGAAAGTATCGGCCAGCACCGCCACGCCCTCCTGATTGCCGCCGAGAACATCAGGCCGGCCCGGAATTGCCATGACGTTGCGAACGCCGGGCACTTGCAATGCCGCCGCTGAATCTACCGCCACGACTTTCGCCCCGACCACCGGTGCACGCTGAATCACCGCCACTAACATCCCCGGCAATTGCACGTCGATGCTGTACTTGAAGCGTCCGCAGACTTTGGCTGCTGCATCGCGTTTGTGCCGCAGTTTGCCGATGTATTTGAACTGCGAAGGATCCTTCAGCGTGACGTTGGCCGGTGCCGGCAGATGCGCCGCCACGCCGACCAGTTCGCCATAGCCGAGGCTGCGTTGGCTCGACAGATGTACCACCCGACCTTCTTCGGTAGAACAGCTATCGGCACTGACTTTCCACTGCCTGGCAGCCGCCGAAATCAACAGCGCCCGCGCCGTGGCCCCAGCCATGCGCAGCCGGTCGTATTCCAGCGAAACACTGGTGCTGCCACCGGTAGAAAACACCTTCCACACCGGATGAATGTAGGTTTCGAAAAACGGATCTTCCGGGGTAATCACCTGCACGGTCATCGGGTTGACGTCCAGCTCCTCGGCCACGCACGCAGCCAAAGCCGTGTGAGTGCCGGTGCCGGAATCGTGCTTGTGCACCACCAGTTTCACCGTACCGTCGGGCAGCACGCGCACCCAGGCATTCGGCTCGAATTCGGTGGCTGGCGCCGGGGCTTTCGGGTCAGTCGCGGCCGCGCCGGAGGGCAAATACAGGGCAATCGCCAAACCTGAAGCGACCGTTACCGCTTGCTTGAGAAATTCCCGGCGCGGCAGCTCGAATTGCGTGTCATCCAGGCGGCTCATCACGCCTCCTTCGGCGCATTCGCCGCGCGTTTGATGGCTTTGTTGATGCGCCCGTAGGTGCCGCAACGGCAGATATTGCCGGACATGGCGTTGCGGATCGAATCGTCAGTCACCGCCGCGCCAGTGTTGAGCAGCGCAGCGGCAGACATGATCTGCCCGGATTGACAGTAGCCGCATTGCGGCACATCTTCGGCGACCCAGGCCAGTTGCAGCGGATGGGTCTCGGTGGGCGACAAGCCTTCGATAGTGGTGATGTTGTGGCCAGCGACGGCGGCCACTGGCAACTGGCAGGAACGCACCGCGACGCCGTTCAGGTGCACAGTGCAGGCACCGCACAGGCCCATGCCGCAGCCGAACTTGGTGCCGGTGAGTTTCAATTGATCGCGCAAGACCCATAACAAGGGCATGGAGGGGGACGCCTCGACCAGCTCGCGTCGTTCGCCGTTTACCGTGAATGTAATCATTGTCAGGCTCCAAAAGAGCGGCCCGTCTTTGTGCAGGCCTGGTGACCGATTATTGGGAGCCACGACAAATCGCGGCCAGCGACGATTTCTGCCAACCGGTGTAAGCAGGACTAACAACATGTACAAGCGATACCCGTCGGTGCAGTCCATGAGCGCGTTTATTCACGCAGCGCGCAGCGGCAGTTTCTCCAGCGCCGCGCGCAAACTCGACCTCACACACAGCGCCATCAGCCAGCAGATCCGCGCACTCGAAGATTTCATCGGCCAGCCGCTGTTCGTGCGTGAAGGCGGCGGCAGCAACCTGACCGATGCCGGGCAGCTGTTTGCCAGCGTGCTGTCGGATGGCCTGGCGCAGATTGATCGCGCCTTGTCTTCGGTGAAAAACCGTAGCGTGGCTCAGCGTCTGACGCTGGATGTGGACAGTGAACTGGCGCAGAGCTGGCTCAATCCGCGCCTGCCGCAGTTACTCGATAGCCTGCCGGATTATGAGGTGACGCTGCTGTCGATGCCGCGCAGTGATCGCAGCACGTTCGAGCGCGTGGACCTGGCATTGCGTTATGGCTATGGCGATTGGGATGACTGCGAGATGGTGCAGATCTGTGGGGATCGGGTGTTGGCAGTGGCTTCGCCTGAGCTGCTGGCGCGGCATGAATTACAGGTGCCGCTGAGTCCGGCGCAGATTTTGGAACTGCCGCTTTTGGGGTATACGCGGCGCTCGTGGATTCCGTGGCTGGATGCCGCCGGCATGCCGCCGAACGAGCCTCCGGCACGGGTGATTTTTGATAATGCGGCCAACCTGATTGCCGCCGCCGAGGCCGGTGTCGGCGCAGGACTGGTGCGCGGATTATTGGCAGCAGATGCGTTGCGCAGTGGGCGGCTGGTGGCGTTGAACGAGGCGCAGATTGCCGCGCATTACAATCTCTATGCGGTTTGGCCGCATGGGCAGGCTGAGCGCGTGGCGCCTGTGGTTGAAGCCGTGCGGCAGTTGGTTTTGGGTACGCTTGAAGATCCTGCCCTCCCCCAGCCATGACCGCGCGCTTTACACCGGAGTCACCGAAGACTGTTGATGAGGTTTACTGCTGAGGCCTTTCGGACTCAGCTGCTCCGTTTAAATCCATCCGGCTTCATTTCGCGAAAAAACGTTCGCCGATATTCAGAAGGCGACGTGCCGAGATGAGCGACGAATTGTTGCCTCAAGGATAAGGGCGTTCCGAAACCTGCCTCTCCGGCAACGCATTCAATGGGTAAATCAGTCGTTTCAAGCAGTTCTTGTGCTCTGACGACTCGCTCGGCATTCAGCCATTTAGAGACGGTACTGCCCGTCGCCTCCTTAAAGCGGCGAGTAAACGTGCGCCTGCTCATTTTCGCCATGTCTGCCAGGACATCGAGAGACAGATCACTGGACAGGTGCGTACGCGCCCACGCCAGTACATCAGACAAATGAGTCTCGCTGGATAGCTGCGGCACAGGGCGCTCAACGTATTGAGCCTGACCTCCCTGCCTGTGCGGCGGCGTTACCAGCATCTTTGCGGTGCGATTCGCCACATCGGCACCGAGCCGCTGGCGTATCAAGTGCAGGCAACAATCGATTGCCGCCACGGTTCCCGCAGAAGTCACGATATTGCCATCACTGACATAGAGCACCTCGGGCCTGAAATGAACCTCAGGGAAGCGTCGGGAAAATTCGTCTCTGACGGCCCAGTGGGTGGTCGCTTCCTTGCCATCAAGCAGCCCGGCATCTCCGAGCACGAATGCTCCCAGACACAAGCCGACGATGAGCTTTCCCTGGGCATTAGCGAGCTGCAAGGCTTTCACAAGCTGCGCAGATGCAACGACCGACTGATCGCCCCACGCGGGAATGACAATTACATCAGATGCCTCCATCAGTTCCAGGCCATGAGCGACCTCCAGGCCGATGCCTTGGTCGCTACTCACCGTACCCGGCGACTCTGCGCAGTAGCTGACCTCGTATTGCGGTTCACCGGGCGCGGATTGAGCCGTACCCAGAACCACGCCCGGGACAGAAAGATGGAACAGACTTACGCCGTCGAAAGCCAGAACAGCCACACGTATGGATTGCATCAGGCAGCCTCAGAGGGATAAATCGCCCCTCTCAAATGTACGGGCACGTTAGTCGATTGGCCCGATTATATCGAAATATGTCATTCAGGCCACTGTCAGGCTTCAAAGCATTCGGCAAGAATGGTGTTCTCGATGTATCAACAGGATTAATCACATGAACTTCAGAACACTCCCTCTTGCGCTCAGCATTGCTTGCGCTGTGGCCACCGCACCGGCATTTGCGGGATCAAACGCCCCCAAGTCGCCGGACGCATTGCATAAAGTCGACTTGCAGCAAATTCGTAACGCCACGGTGAAAATCACCTACGGCGGCACGACATTCCTGATCGACCCAATGCTCGCCAAAAAGGGAGCCTATCCAGGATTTGAAAATACTTACCGAAGCAACCTGCGCAATCCGTTGGTTGATCTGACAGAGTCGCCGGCTGAAGTGATCTCCGGTATCGACGCAGTCATCGTCACGCATACGCATCTTGACCACTGGGATGATGCCGCACAAAAAGCGCTGCCCAAAGACATCCCTCTGTTCACTCAGCATGAAGAAGATGCGCAGCTGATTCGCTCCCAGGGTTTCAAGGATGTCCGCGTACTGACTGATGAAGCTGAATTCGGCGGCGTCAAAATCAGCAAGACCGGTGGTCAGCATGGCACCGACGAAATGTATGCCGTACCCGCTCTGGCGAAACCACTGGGCGAAGCAATGGGCGTCGTTTTTCAAGCGCCAGGCTACAAGACGCTCTACCTCGCCGGCGACACTATCTGGCGTAAAGAGGTCGACCAGGCCATCGAGAAATATCACCCCGAGGTCATCGTGCTCAATGCCGGGAAAGCAAAAATGACCGACTACGAGGGTGCAATCATCATGGGTGAAGAGGACGTTCTGCGCGCTTCACAGGTCGCGAAAAACGCAAAAATCGTCGCCGTGCACATGGACGCAGTCAACCATATGTCCCTGACCCGCAAGCAATTGCGCACCTACGTCAAACAGCAGGGTATCGAGAGTCGCGTAGACATCCCGGAAGACGGCGCTTCATTAGAGTTTTGATTCAAGCATCAAGAGCCGCTGGTGAAGGCGGCTCGCGATATCCCTGAAGTATCACCACCCCTCCCAATTAATATTGTACGAACCCAACCCCTCCTCCCAATACTCGCCCTCAAGCAACCACCCACCCGGGCCGGATGCGACCAGGCGAGGGAATGTGCAATCCAGTTGCCCATAGAAATGGCCGATGACCCGGGACGTGGAAGCTGTCAGCCGCAAGGCTGCCTTCCCCGCTATCAGGAGATCGACTGCAATGATCATCGATATCAGCTGCTATCCCACCGATCTGGTGGACCTCGCCTGGAGGCATGACGGTGACCCGTTCACCGGCGAGCGTCTGCTGGAGATGATGGATGGCCCGTACATGGTCAACGGCAAACCTCGCCGCATCGACAAAGCCTTCATCCAGCCCCCCCAAGGCAACACTATTTACACCTGGACCGACGGCGACCTGACCGGTCGTGAGTCCATCGACGCCTACATGGCCTACACCCTGAAAATGGTCCAGACCTACCCGGATCGTTTCATCGGCTGCTTCGTCTACAACCCGCGCTGCGGCGTGGAAAACGGCGTCGAGGCGATCGAGCGCTACGTCACCGAGCACGGTTTCAAGATGGTGCAGATGCAGGCCAACATGCATGCCTATCGGCCTGACCGTGCGCTGGACTGGGTGCGTCCGTGCTTCGAGAAATGCGCCGAGCTGGGCATCCCGGTCAAGCTGCACACCGGCGATGGGCCGTACAGCATCCCGTCGGAATGGGTGCCGATGATCAAGGAATTCCCCAACGTCGATTTCATCATGGCGCACTTCGGCGTGCAGACCGGCGGCGTCTACGTGTTCGAACCGATGCAATGGGCGATGGAGTTGCCCAACGTCTACTGCGAATCGGGTTGGTGCCTGCAATCGCGGATTGTCGAGTTCGCCAAAGTCCTGCCGACGCACAAGATTCTGTTTGGCACCGACACCCCGCCGAACGAACCGGGCATGTGGCTGCGTTTGCTCGAAGTGCTCTGCCACGAGCCGCCGCAGGGCCTGAACCTCGACGAGAACACGCTCGAGGATTACCTGGGCAACAACACCGCGCGGATGATCGGCCTTGAGCCAACCCCGCCACCACGTTCCGTTTCCGAAGCAGAGGCGCAGCTCAAGCGCCCCGTCACCACTCAACTGGCCAGGAGCTGAACCGATGATCATCGACACCCATCTGCACCCCACCAATCTGGTCGACGAGGCCTGGCGCCACACCGGCGAACCGTTCACCGGCGAGCGCATGCTCAAACTGATGGACGGCCCGTACATGATCAACGGCAAACCGCGCCGCATCGACATGGGCTTCATCCAGCCGCCACCGGGCAACACCGGTTATCGCGACGGCAACCGCCGTGGCCGTGAGGGCGTGCGCGATTACATGTCGTACATCGCCGAACTGTGCATGAAGTACCCGGACCGCTTCATCGGCAACTTCAACTTCAACCCGCGCTGGGGACCGGAAAATGGCGCGGCGGAGCTGGAATTCCACATCAAGGAATACGGCTTCAAGATGCTCAAGCTGCACGCCAACATGCACGGCTATCGCCCGGATCGCGCGCTGGACTGGCTGCGCCCGGCGATGAAGGTCTGCGCCAAGTACAACATCGTGGTGCTGATCCATACCGGCGACGGCCCGTACACCATTCCGACCATGTTCTACCCGATCATCCGCGAGTTCCCGATGGTCAATTTCATCATCGGCCACTTCGGTATCCAGACCGGCGGCAACTACTCGTTCGAAGCGTTCTGGATGGCCATGGACACGCCGAACGTGTACTGCGAATCCGGTTGGTGCTTCCAGTCGCGGATCGTCGAATTCGCCAAGGAACTGCCGCGCAACAAGATCGTGTTCGGCACCGACTCGCCGCCGAACGAACCGGGCATGTGGCTGCGTGAACTTGAGGTGCTGTGCTCGCCGGCACCGCAGGGCTTGGGGATCGATGAGGATCATCTCGAAGATTACCTGGGCAACAACATCGCCAGGCTGTGCGGGATCGAACCGACCCCGCCACCCAAAGACCTGATCGAAGCAGACATACGTCTGACCACCACTTACCTCTAACTGAAAGAGATGTTGCACCTCTGTGGCGAGGGAGCTTGCTCCCGCTGGGTGGCGAAGCCGCCCCAAAAAACAGGCCTGCTGCGCAGTCCAGCGGGAGCAAGCTCCCTCGCCACGGGGGACCCGCGCAAAGAGCACACAGCGACTTTACAGGCGCGAAGATGACCCGGCGTTCGCTCGACCGGCAGGCCAACGGCTTGTCGATTGAAAGCTCTGTCAGCCCTGCGCGCCTGCTTTTTTGAGGTGAAACCATGACCGTTTCGACGCTTGGCGATACCCAGGATTTCCACGTTTTCATCGACGCTTATCGCCGCGAATACCCGGACGATGTGCTGACCATCACCCAACCTCTTTCCGCCGATCAGGACGTCACCGCGCTGGTCGATGCCCTCGCCGCTCAGGGCCGCGATCCGTTGCTGATCTGCGAGCAAGTCGGCAACCTCGGCGTGCCGGTGGCGACCAACCTGTTCGCCTCCCGTACCCGCATCGCCCGGTTGTTCGGCGTGCCTGCGGCGCAGTTGCACGAAACCTTCCAGGCCCGCGCCAACCATCCAATTGCGCCGCGCTATGTAGAAACCGGCCCGGTGCTCGACGAAGTGTTCGAAGGCGAAACACTCGACCTGGCGCTGCTGCCGATGCTCAAGCATTTCGACAGTGATCGCGGACCGTACATCACCAACGCGATCATCATCGCCGAGGACCCGCAGACCGGCATCGCCAACATGAGCTATCACCGCTCGATGCGCCACGCCCGCCAAGCCCTCGCCACCAGCCTGCACTCGCGCGGACACTTGTGGCGGATGTTGCAGATCGCCCGCGAGCGCGGCGAGGAATTGCGCGTGGCGATGGTGGTCGGCGCGCATCCGCTGTTCATGCTCGCGGCGGCGGCACGTTTGCCGTTCGGCAGTGATGAACGCGCAGTCGCTGGTGGCCTGTTTGGCGCCCCGCTGGAACTGGTCAAGACCCCGCGTTACGGCATCGGCGTACCCGCGTATGCAGAGTTCGTCCTTGAGGGCGCAATCGATCCTGCGGCCTATGCCGAAGAAGGTCCGTTCGGCGAATTCAGCGGTTATTCCTCGGACCGTTCGACCAACAACGTACTGCGCGTCGACACGATGTTACGGCGCAAAAACGCGTGGCTGGTAGACGTGGTCGGCGGGCGCTACGCCGAACATCTCACACTGGCGCGACTGCCGCGTGAAGCGGAAATGAGCGAGAAGCTCAAGGCGCGTTTCCCCGCCGTGACCGCCGTGCATTACCCGAATTCCGGCACGCATTTTCATTGCTACGTTGCACTGGATCAAAGCCGAGACGGCGAGGCGCGGCAGATCATGCTCGCCCTGCTCGGCTGGGATCCGTACCTCAAAAGCGTGATCGCGGTGGACAGCGATATCGACATCACCGACGACAGCCAGGTGTTGTGGGCACTGGCCACGCACTTCCAGCCGCACCTGGATATTTTCGTCATCGACGGCTTGCCCGGCAGCCCGCTGGACCCGTCATCCTCGGTCAACGGCACCACGTCGCGCATGGGCCTGGATGCCACGCGCGGTTCGGGGTTTGACGGGATCAAGGCGCAACTTGATCAGGACGTGCTCGAACGTGCGCGTGTTTTGCTCAAGGATTATCCAGCGTGAACCGCCAACGGATGGTGGTCGGGATCAGCGGCGCGTCCGGGTTCATCTACGGCGTGCGTCTGCTGGAATTGCTGGCCGAGCTGAATATAGAGAGCCACCTGATCATCAGCCGCGCCGCGCTGCTGACCATGGCCCACGAAACCGATTACAAACTCGCCGACGTCACGGCGCTGGCCAGTCATTACCACCGCGCCGATGACGTCGCCGCCGGGATTGCCAGCGGCTCGTTCCGCTGCCTCGGGATGGTCGTCGCGCCCTGTTCCATGCGCACCTTGGCGGAGATCGCCACCGGCACTTCATCCGGGCTGATCGGCCGCGCTGCCGACGTCACGCTCAAGGAGCGCCGCACGCTGGTGCTGATGGCCCGCGAAACGCCGTTGACCCTGGCGCACCTGCGCAACATGACCGCCGTCACCGAGATGGGCGGGATCATCGCGCCGCCGGTTCCGGCGTTCTACGCACGTCCCGATAACCTCGCACAAATGGTCGACCACAGCCTCGGCCGCGTCCTCGACCTGTTCGGCCTCGATGCGGGCACCGCCACCCGCTGGCGAGAACACACAGAACCCTGTGGGAGCTGGCTTGCCAGCGATGGCGCCAGGTCAGCCAACCTCACTTCTGAATGACACACCGTCATCGCTGGCAAGCCAGCTCCCACAGGAATCCATGCATCACCCAATTCATCGTGCACCGGTTAATCAGTATCAAGGAGCCTCACATGAACACCCCATTCAACGCCCCGACCCCGAACACCAAAATCCCCGTGACTATCCTCACCGGGTTCCTCGGCGCCGGCAAAACCACCCTGCTCAACTACATCCTCAAGGAAAACCACGGGCGCAAGATTGCCGTGATCGAAAACGAGTTCGGCGAGGTCGGCATCGACGGCGATCTGGTGCTCAGCTCGGAAACCGAAGAAATCTACGAAATGGTCAACGGCTGCGTGTGCTGCACCGCCGAAGTTCGCGAGGATCTGGTGCGCATCGTCCGCGAACTGGTGGCGCGCCCGGTGCGGCTCGATCACATCCTGATCGAAACCAGCGGCCTCGCCGATCCGTACCCGGTGGCGCAGAGTTTTTTCATCAACGATCCGATCGCCGATGAAGTCGAACTCGACGCCATCGTGACCATGGTCGATGCCAAGCACATCGCCCGGCATCTGGAAGATCTGCAACTGGATGGCGTCGACAATCAGGCGGTGGATCAGATCGTCTGCGCCGACCGCATCGTCATCAACAAGGTCGATCTGGTCAGTGCCGAAGAAGTCGAGGCACTAAGCAGCAAGATTCGTGGATTGAATGCCACTGCAGATCTGGTGACCTCGACCCACGCGCAAATCGATCTGTCGAAAATCCTCGGCATCGGCGCCTTCGAATCCACCCAGAAGCTGATGGAAATCGGCGCCGAACACGACCATCACGCCGATGAACATCACCACGAACATGACGAACCGGACCATACCCATGACCCGAGCGTGACCTCGGTCGGCATCGCCTTGGATGGCGCAGTCGATCTGATGGCGTTCCACCGCTGGATCAGCGAATTGCGCAACGTACAGGCCGACAACCTGTACCGGATGAAAGGCGTGCTGGCGGTGGCCAACGAAGACCAGCGCTACGTGCTGCAAGGCGTGCACAGCCTGGTCGAGTTCCGCGCCTCGACCTTGTGGGGCACGGAGCCACGCTCGAGCAAGATCGTATTCATCGGCCGCGACCTGGATCGTGCGGCGCTGAATCAAGGGTTCGCCGCCTGCCTGGCAGGCTGAAGAACGGCATCGGAGCCGGTGGATGGCGGTTCCGGGCACGAATGACTGATGCCAGAACAGAAGGAACTACACAAAACCTGTGGGAGCTGGCTTGCCAGCGATAGCGGACTGTCAGTTGATAAAGATGGTGACTGCAAAATCGCCATCGCTGGCAAGCCAGCTCCCACAGGGTTCCATTGTGCTCTTGAGCTAAGCGGCATCAGACGAATACCCCTCTGTACCGAATAACAACAGCTAGAGGTGTTTCCCCATGTCGTCAGCCACAACCCCATCAAGTACCGCCTCAACCGTGCACCCGGTCGACCGCGTTTTGCCGGTGCGACAGATGCTCACCCTCGGCCTGCAACACATGGCCGTTTCGTACATCGGCGCCATCGCCGTGCCGTTGATTGTCGCCAGCGCGTTGAAAATGTCCCATGCCGACACGGTGGTGCTGATCAGCACCACGCTGTTCTGCTCCGGCATCGCCACGCTGCTGCAAACCGTCGGCTTCTGGAAATTCGGCGTGCGCCTGCCGATTCTGCAAGGCGTGGCGTTCAGCAGTGTCGGCCCGGTAATCGCCATCGGCAGCAACCCGGAAGTCGGCTTTGCGGGGGTCTGCGGAGCGGTGATTGGCGCCGGGATCTTCACCATGCTGATAGCGCCGTTCGTGGGCCGATTGCGGCGCTTCTTTCCGCCAGTGGTGACCGGTTGCATCGTCACCGTGATCGGCTTGCAGCTGTTCCCGATTGCCTACGAATGGGTCGGCGGCGGGCGCAATGCGAGCAACTTCGGTGCTCCAGCATTTCTCGGCGTGGCGGTTGTGGTGCTGCTGACCATCCTGTTGGTCAACCGCTACGGCAGCCCGCTGCTGCGCAACATGGCGGTGCTGGTGGGGATGCTGATCGGCGCGGGGCTGGCGTACGGTTTGGGCATGGGCAGTTTTCACAGCGTCGAAGATGCACCGTGGCTGACGGTGCCCTACCCGTTCTACTTCGGTCTGCCGACCTTCAGCCTGATCCCGATTGCGACCATGGTGGTGGTGATGATCGTGCAGATGGTCGAGTCGATGGGGCTGTTCGTCGCCATCGGCGACATCGTTGAGAAACCCGTCGAAGACAAACAAGTCATCAACGGTCTGCGCGCCAATGGCCTGGCCAGCACCATCGCCGGCATGTTCGCCGCGTTCCCGTTCATTGCGTTCATGGAGAACGTCGGCCTGGTGATCCTTACCGGCGTGCGCAGCCGCTGGGTGGTGGCGGTCAGCGGCTTGCTGATGTGCTCGATTGCGCTGGTGCCGAAAGCCGGGGCGATCATCGCCTCGATGCCGACCGCAGCCCTTGGTGGTGCCGGGATTGCCATGTTCGGCGTAGTCGCGGCGGCGGGGATTCAGACCCTGGCCAAAGTCGATTACGAGCGCAATCGCTACAACGTACTGATCGTCGGTTTCACCCTCGCCGCCGCGCTAGTGCCGGTGCTCGCGCCGGCCCTGTTCAAACAATTGCCCGAGTGGTCGCAGCCGTTCCTGCACAGCAGCGTGGTGATCGCCTGCCTGGTGTCGGTGCTGCTCAACGCCGCACTGAACGGCGTCAACGTGCCAGAGAGCACGCCCAGCAAATCCGCTTCGCACATCCTCTGACTGGAGCTGCCCATGACTCAACTTCAAAACATCCTGATCAAAAACCCCGTGGCGGTGATGACCGGCCTGCGTGGCCCGCGCGCCCGCGCCGGTGCGGTGGACATCCGCATCGTCAACGGGCGCATAGCTGAAATGGCCGCCAACCTTGAAGCGCAGCCCGGGGAACGGGTGATCGACGCGCGCAATTCACTGGTGTATCCGGGATGGATCAACACCCACCATCACCTGTTCCAGAACCTGCTCAAAGCCGTGCCTGAAGGCTTGAATCAGGATCTGCAAGGCTGGCTGGCCAGCGTGCCCTACCCACGTTTGAACCGCTTCACCCCGCAACTGGCGCAGATCGCCGCGCGGCTGGGCATGGTCGAGTTGCTGCTGTCTGGGGTCACCACTTGCGCCGATCACCACTACCTCTATCACGCCAACGGCAGCACCGAGACCGGCGATTTGCTGTTCGACACCGCTGATGAATTCGGCCTGCGTTTTGTGCTGTGCCGGGGCGGCGCGCTGGAGTCGGCGAGCGCCCATCCGGGCTTCTCGAAAACCGCGCTGCAACCGGAAAGTCTTGAGCAGATGGTCGGCGATATTGAACGGCTGAAATCGCGCTATCACCAGGACACACCGGATGCGATGCGCCGCGTGGTGGTAGCGCCGACCACGCCAACCTTCTCCCTGCCACCAACGCTGCTGCGCGAATTGGCGCACACCGCTAGAGGGATGGGCCTGCGCCTGCACACGCATTTGTCGGAAACTCAAAACTACGTGAATTTCTGCCGCGAAAAGTACAACTGCCTGCCAGTGGAATTCGTCGCCGAACACGAATGGCTCGGCCCCGACGTGTGGTTTGCCCACGCAGTGCACCTGCAACCGGGCGAGATCCGCATGCTCGCCCAGACCGGCACCGGCGTCTCGCACTGCCCGGTGAGCAACGCCCGACTGGGCAGCGGCGTGGCGCCAATCCCGCAGATGTATGAAGCGGGTGTGCCGATTTCCCTCGGCGTCGACGGCGTGGCGTCCAACGAATCCGGGAGCATGGTCGGCGAAGCCAACACCGCATGGCTGATTCATCGCGCGGAACAAGGTGCCGGCGCCACCACCGCCGAGGACGTGATTCACTGGGGTACAGCGGGTGGCGCGCAGGTGTTGGGGCTGGGTGCTGTCGGCACACTTGAGGTCGGGCAAGCGGCGGATCTGGTGGTCTACAGCCTCGATCATCCACGCTTCTATGGCTTCCACGACAGCGCGGTCGCGCCAGTGGTCGCGGGTGAGCCGATCACGGTGAAATACAGTCTGGTGGGCGGCCGGATTGTGGTGGATAACGGCGTGATTCCGGGGCTGGATATCGAACGGATGCGCGCCGAAGCGTGGGAAGGCGTGCAGCAACTCATGAACGTTGACGACTGACCCAAGCCCCCGCAAAAACCGTGGCGCGTGGTCATTCGCGCACCACGGCTTTCTCGACTAAAGTTAGTGCCTCATCGGATTGAGCCCCTGCCAGCTACATCGGGCTCTTGATCAAGGAGAGACTGATGACACACCGCAGCAACATCGAACGGACCTACCGCACCTGGTCCACGCCTATCCTGCTGGAATTGAAAAAACGCGAAGATCAGATGGCGCCTGTCGAGCGCCAGGCGCTTGAGGTTGTGTTGGTGGAACGGAGGTTGGTGGATTCGGGTAATCCGGAGGGTGGTGATCGCCGTCGAACCAAGTCAGGTGAAACTGAAAGGCCTCGATAGACTCATTTACTAAATCTTGCACAAAAACCTGTGGGAGCTGGCTTGCCAGCGATGGCGTCCGATCAGTTGCCATTCATTACGCTGACACACCGCAATCGCTGGCAAGCCAGCTCCCACAGGTTATTCGGTGTTTTCAGGCTGCTCGCTGTCCGGCCACCGCCGCCGAAGCCGCCAACATCGCCCGCAACAACACCGCACACCCCGCCGCCAAGTCATCCGGTGCGGCGTTTTCGATTTCGTTGTGGCTGATGCCGCCTTCGCACGGCACGAAGATCATGCCGGCTGGGCCGAGTTCGGCGAGGAAGATGGCGTCGTGGCCGGCGCCGCTGACGATGTCCATGTTCGACAGGCCGAGGCCTTTGGCGGCGTTGCGCACGGCGTCGACGCAGCCTTTTTCGAAGTACAGCGGCGGGAAGTCGGCGGTCGGGGTCAGCTCGTAAGTGAGGCCGTGTTCTTCGCAGGTGGATTCGATGACTTGCTTGACCTCGGCGATCATCGAATCCAGGCGTGCCGGTTCCAGATGACGGAAGTCGAGGGTCATGCGCACTTCGCCGGGGATGACATTGCGTGAGCCGGGATAGGCTTGCAGGCAACCGACCGTGCCGCAGGCGTGGGGTTGATGGCCGAGGGCGGCGCGGTTGACGGCGCCGACGATCACCGAGGCGCCGACCAAAGCGTCCTTGCGCAGATGCATCGGCGTCGGGCCGGCGTGGGCTTCGACGCCGCGCAGTTTCAGGTCGAACCACTTCTGGCCAAGTGCGCCGAGCACCACGCCGATGGTTTTGTGTTCGTCTTCGAGGATCGGGCCTTGTTCGATGTGCGCTTCGAAATAGGCGCCGACCTTGTGCCCGCTGACTTTACGCGGCCCGGCATAACCGATAGCGTTCAGCGCTTCGCCGACTGTCACGCCGTCGGCGTCGACCTTGGCCAGGGTTTCTTCGAGAGTGAATTTCTCGGCGAACACGCCCGAACCCATCATGCACGGGGCGAAACGCGAGCCTTCTTCATTGGTCCAGACCACCACTTCCAGCGGCGCTTCGGTTTCCACACCGAGGTCGTTGAGGGTGCGCAGCACTTCGACGCCGGCGAGCACACCGAAGCAGCCGTCGAACTTGCCGCCGGTGGGCTGGGTGTCGATGTGGCTGCCGGTCATCACTGGCGGCAAGTCCGGATTGCGCCCGGCGCGGCGGGCGAAAATGTTGCCGACTGCATCGACTGTGACGCTGCAACCGGCGTCCTCGCACCACTGCACGAACAGGTCGCGGGCCTGGCGGTCGAGGTCGGTCAGGGCCAGCCGACAGACGCCGCCCTTGACCGTCGCGCCGAGTTTGGCCAGTTCCATGAGCGACGCCCACAAGCGGTCGCGGTTGATGTGCTGATGGGTCGATTGCAGAACGTCTACGGCTGCGTTCATGGGGATCTCCTCAGGCGGTTCTTATGGATATTTCTGTGTTGTCTGTGAGGGCCTCATCGCTGGCAAGCCAGCTCCCACAGTGATTTCGGCTGTACACAAATTCTGTGTTCACCGGAAAACCTGTGGGAGCTGGCTTGCCAGCGATGGGGCCCTCCCTCACACCGTCGATTTCACGGCAGAAGGCTGCGCACGCATCGCGCACAACCCGTAATAAATCAACCCGCCCAGCGCCGAGCCGGTAAACCAGCCGTAGCTGTAAAACCAGCTGAAGGCATCGCTGCCCAGCGACAGCAAGGTCAGGGCCACCGGCACGCCGAACGCGATGAAACCAGACCAATTCCACGCCGGATACACGTCATCGCGGTACAACCCGGCCAGGTCCAGTTGCTGTTTCTTGATCAGGAAATAGTCCACCACCATGATCCCGGCAATCGGCCCGAGCAGGCTCGAATAACCCAGCAACCAGTTGGAATACACGGTCTCAAGACTCACGTCGGAGACGATCAGACCGAGTTTTTTCAGCAGTTCATGGCCCATCAGCACGAGGCCGACAAACCCGGTGAGGAGCACTGCTTTAGTGCGGTTGATCACCTTGGGCGCGATGTTCTGGAAATCGTTGGTTGGCGACACGATGTTGGCGGCGGTGTTGGTCGACAACGTAGCGATAATGATCAGCGCCATCGCGACCGCGACCCACACCGGACTCTGGATATGTCCGATCAAGGTCACCGGATCGGAAACGCTGACGCCGACCAGTTTCACCGACGCAGCAGTCATCACCACGCCCAGCGCGGCGAACAGAAACATGGTCAGCGGCAGGCCGATAATCTGCCCGAGGATCTGGTCTTTCTGACTCTTGGCGTAGCGGCTGAAATCGGGAATGTTCAGCGACAAGGTGGCCCAGAATCCGACCATCGCCGTCAGCCCGGCGGCGAAGTAACTGACCACGCTCGCGCCTTCCGGACGCTTCGGCGGAATCGCCAGCAATTCGGTCATCGACACGTTGGGCATGGCCCACACCAGCAAGCCGATGCCGACCGCTACCAGCAACGGCGCAGACAGTGTTTCCAGCCACTTGATCGACTCGGCGCCGCGAATCACTACCCACAGATTCAGCGCCCAGAACACCATGAAACCGATGACTTCGCCGGTGCCGCCAAGGGATTTCCAGCCCTCGAATACCGAGCCGAGAAACAGGTGAATCGCCAGCCCGCCGAACATCGTCTGAATGCCGAACCAGCCGCACGCCACCAGCGCGCGAATCAGGCACGGCACGTTGGAGCCGAGAATCCCGAACGATGAACGCAGCAGCACCGGAAACGGGACTCCGTACTTGGTGCCGGGGAACGCATTCAGCGTGAGTGGAATCAGCACGATGATGTTGGCGAACAGAATCGCCAGCAGCGCTTCGCCGACGCTCAAGCCGAAATACGCGGTCAGCACACCGCCCAGGGTGTACGTCGGCACGCAGATCGACATGCCGACCCACAGTGCGGTGATGTGCCATTTGTTCCAGGTTCGTTCGCGCACCTTGGTCGGCGCCATGTCGTGGTTGTAACGGGGACTGTCGAGGACGTCGCTGCCGGCTTCGAGCTCGAACAAGCCGTCGCGCTCGGTCACTTGCGATCTGATCTGTTGCATGGCCGCTCCACTGTTCTTCTGATTATTTTTTTGCTCATCAGGGGCTGGCGCACTCACGCGGCAGCCGACGATGGCCGGAGGAACTGACAACCTGCATGCACCGGCCAAGGTGTCAGCGGCGGCATCAATAAACGTGCCGGGTGCCCCGCTTACGCATCGGGCCATGCATTTGTAACTGTGCAACTTACTGAGTTTTATCAGTTTTAAATATTTACCGTTGAGTCCTCGGAAACTTGTCTGGGCGCTCAGGCTAAACCCCCGAAAAGTTATCCGAACCGACAGGACTCAAACTGGTGCACTGCATTTATTTTTCTGCTGATCGAACAACCGCAGCTCAACTTCAAGCGGCTGATTTCACATAAGAAATCTTGACCATATTTCCAACCTGTCAAGTGCGTCAAAATGGTGAAGGGCCTCACCATTTTGGTGATTGTCGTTTTTTATTGTTATTAATCAGCAAGTTAAAACACTTATAAGCTTATAAAAAATAATCTTGCTCTATTTGAATTCTGCGGCTAGCGTCTATTCCTGACAGCGCTGACAGGAATACGCCATTCAGTGCTGGGTTAATACAAAAAAAATAAAACACCTAGAACCGGCATAAGTCGGTCATGCCTGCGAGGAACTCGGAATGTCTCTGTTGATCCGTGGCGCCACCGTTGTTACCCATGATGAAAGTTACCGCGCCGATGTGTATTGCGCTGACGGCGTGATCAAAGCCATCGGTGAAAACCTCGATATTCCCGCCGGCGCCGAAATCCTGGATGGCAGCGGGCAATACCTGATGCCCGGCGGCATCGACCCGCATACGCACATGCAGCTACCGTTCATGGGCACCGTGGCCAGTGAGGATTTTTTCAGCGGCACGGCGGCGGGTCTGGCGGGCGGTACTACGTCGATCATCGATTTCGTGATTCCCAATCCGCAGCAGTCATTGATGGAAGCGTTTCATCAGTGGCGCGGCTGGGCCGAGAAGTCCGCCTCGGACTACGGCTTCCACGTTGCAATCACCTGGTGGAGCGAGCAGGTGCGCGAGGAAATGGCCGAGCTGGTCAGCCAGCACGGGATCAACAGCTTCAAGCATTTCATGGCCTACAAGAACGCAATCATGGCCGCCGACGACACGCTGGTGGCCAGTTTCGAACGCTGCCTGGAACTCGGCGCAGTGCCGACCGTGCATGCGGAAAACGGCGAGCTGGTGTATCACCTGCAACGCAAGTTGATGGCCCAGGGGATTACCGGGCCGGAAGCACATCCACTGTCGCGGCCGTCGCAGGTCGAGGGCGAAGCCGCCAGCCGCGCGATCCGTATCGCCGAAACCATCGGCACGCCGTTGTACCTGGTGCACGTCTCGACCCAGGAAGCCCTCGACGAAATCACCTATGCACGCAGCAAGGGCCAGCCGGTATACGGCGAGGTATTGGCCGGGCATTTGCTACTGGATGACAGCGTTTATCGGCACCCGGACTGGCAGACCGCGGCCGGTTACGTGATGAGCCCGCCTTTCCGTCCGCGCGGACATCAGGAAGCGCTGTGGCATGGTTTGCAAAACGGCAATCTGCACACCACCGCCACCGACCATTGCTGCTTCTGCGCCGAGCAAAAAGCTGCGGGGCGTGACGATTTCAGCAAGATTCCCAACGGTACCGCCGGCATCGAAGACCGCATGGCAGTGTTGTGGGATGAAGGCGTGAACACCGGTCGTTTGTCGATGCAGGACTTCGTCGCGCTGACCTCGACCAATACCGCGAAAATTTTCAATCTGTACCCACGCAAAGGCGCAATTCGCGTAGGTGCCGATGCCGATCTGGTGCTGTGGGACCCGCAAGGCACGCGCACCATCTCCGCCAAAACCCACCATCAGCAGGTGGACTTCAACATCTTCGAAGGCAAGACCGTAACCGGTGTGCCGAGCCATACCGTCAGCCAGGGCCGGGTGGTCTGGGCCGACGGTGATCTGCGCGCCGAGCGTGGGGCCGGGCGGTATATCGAGCGGCCGGCGTATCCGGCGGTGTTTGATTTGCTGAGCAAGCGGGCTGAGTTGCATAGGCCGGTTGCTGTGAAACGCGGATAGCGGCCTTCGGCCTATCGCTGGCAAGTCGAATCGTCGCACCGCAGCTCCCACAGGTTTTTGGCTGAACACAATATTTGTGTGCGACTTCAATCCCTGTGGGAGCTGGCTTGCCAGCGATGAGGCCATCAAAAGCACCACAAAATCCACTGCCCGATAGAGGCAGCACCTCAATAACCGTGAGGCAAAAAACCGTGATCGAGACCCTCAACCATCTCCCGCATCCGCACGAAAGCGCGGCCGCGCTCGCCGGGCATTTCAGCGATCTGGCGCCACCGCTCAACGCCCGTCAGGCACATCTGGAAGCCTCGCGCTGCCTGTATTGTTACGACGCACCGTGCGTCAATGCGTGCCCGAGCGAGATCGACATCCCCTCGTTCATCCGCAATATCCATCAGGACAATGTGACCGGCGCGGCGCAGAAAATCCTTTCGGCGAACATTCTCGGTGGCAGTTGCGCACGAGTCTGCCCCACTGAAATCCTCTGCCAGCAAGCCTGCGTGAGAAACAACGCCCACGAATGCGCACCGGTGTTGATCGGCCTGTTGCAGCGCTACGCGGTGGACAACGCGCACTTCACTGAACACCCGTTCCAGCGTGCCGCTGCCACGGGCAAACGCATCGCCGTGGTCGGCGCCGGGCCGGCGGGTTTGTCCTGTGCCCATCGCAGTGCCATGCACGGCCACGACGTGGTGATTTTCGAAGCGCGAGACAAGGCTGGCGGCCTCAACGAATACGGGATCGCCAAGTACAAACTGGTCGACGATTACGCGCAAAAGGAACTGGATTTCCTCCTGCAAATCGGCGGAATCGAGATCCGTCACGGGCAGAAACTCGGCGAGAATCTGACCCTCAGCGAACTGCATCAACAGTTCGATGCGGTATTCCTCGGCCTCGGCCTGAACGCCAGCAAACAACTCGGTCTGGCCCACGAAGACGCGCCCGGCCTGCTCGCCGCCACTGACTACATCCGCGAACTGCGCCAGGCCGATGACCTGACGCAACTGCCGCTGGCCGATCGCTGCATCGTCCTCGGCGCCGGCAACACCGCCATCGACATGGCCGTGCAAATGGCCCGCCTCGGCGCCCGCGATGTGAACCTGGTGTATCGCCGTGGTCTGGCCGACATGGGTGCCACTGGCCACGAACAGGAAATCGCCAAAGCCAATCAGGTTCGGCTGCTAACCTGGGCGCAACCCGAAGAGGTTTTACTCGACGATCAAGGAAAAGTGCGCGGCATGCGTTTCGCGCGCACTGAACTGGTGGACGGCCGCTTGCAAGCCACTGGCGAAACCTTCGACTTGGCGGCCGATGCGATCTTCAAAGCCATCGGCCAGTCTTTCGACAGCGGCGCCCTCTCCGACCCGATGGCGCGCGAACTCAAACGTCAGGGCGAACGCATTGAGGTCGATGAAAACCTGCGCACCAGCATCCCCGGCGTGTATGCCGGCGGCGACTGCACCAGCCTTGATCAAGACCTGACCGTGCAAGCCGTGCAACACGGCAAACGCGCCGCCGAGGCGATCAACGTCCAATTGATGCTCAACGTGGAGGCTGCGTAAATGGCCGATCTCTCGATAGTCTTCGCCGGCATCAAAGCCCCCAATCCGTTCTGGCTGGCCTCCGCGCCGCCGACCGACAAGGCCTACAACGTGGTGCGCGCCTTCGAGGCTGGTTGGGGCGGCGTGGTCTGGAAAACCCTTGGTGAGGATCCGGCGGCGGTAAACGTCTCGTCACGCTACTCGGCGCACTATGGCGCGAACCGCGAAGTGCTGGGTATCAACAACATCGAACTGATCACCGACCGCTCGCTGGAAATCAACCTGCGCGAAATCACCCAAGTGAAGAAGGACTGGCCGGATCGCGCGCTGATCGTCTCGCTGATGGTGCCGTGCGAGGAGGAGTCGTGGAAACACATCCTGCCGCTGGTGGAAGCCACGGGCGCCGATGGCATCGAACTGAATTTCGGCTGCCCGCACGGCATGCCCGAACGCGGCATGGGCGCAGCGGTTGGTCAGGTGCCGGAATACGTCGAGCAGGTCACGCGTTGGTGCAAGACTTACTGCTCGCTGCCGGTGATCGTCAAACTGACGCCGAACATCACCGACATCCGCGTCGCCGCCCGCGCTGCCTACCGGGGCGGTGCTGATGCGGTATCGCTGATCAACACCATCAACTCGATCACCAGCGTCGACCTTGAGCACATGGTCGCCCTGCCCACCGTCGGCAGCAAAAGCACCCACGGCGGGTATTGCGGCTCGGCGGTCAAGCCGATTGCACTGAACATGGTCGCGGAAATCGCCCGCGATCCGCAGACCCAGGGTTTGCCGATTTGCGGCATCGGCGGGATTGGCAGTTGGCGTGACGCGGCGGAGTTCATTGCGCTGGGCAGCGGCTCGGTGCAGGTGTGCACGGCGGCAATGCTGCACGGATTCCGGATTGTCGAGGAGATGAAGGACGGCTTGTCGCGGTGGATGGACAGTCAGGGTTACGCGAGCATCGCCGAGTTCTCCGGGCGTGCGGTCGGCAACACCACGGACTGGAAGTACCTCGATATCAATTATCAGGTGATCGCGAAGATTGATCAGGAGGCGTGTATTGGTTGCGGGCGCTGCCACATTGCCTGCGAGGACACTTCACATCAGGCGATCAGCAGTGTTCGCGAGGCGGATGGCACGCATAAATATGAAGTGATTGATGATGAGTGCGTGGGCTGTAATTTGTGCCAGATCACCTGTCCGGTGGCGGATTGCATCGAGATGGTGCCTATGGAAACCGGGAAGCCGTTTCTCGATTGGAATCATGATCCGCGGAATCCGTATCACGTTGCTGGTTGATTTTCAGGATCAAGAGATCGCAGCCTCGTTGCACTCGACAGCTCCTACAGAGATCCGTGTAGGAGCTGCCGAAGGCTGCGATCTTTTGATCTAAGGCTCCAACCCGATCCCACGCAATATCACACTGGTCACCGTTTGCACCGCCCGCTCGAACTGCATGTCCGACAACGGCTGATGCTCATTCAGGATATTCACCTGATGATCAAAGTCCGCATAGTGCTGGGTCGACGCCCAAATCATATACAGCAGACTCGACGGCTCCACCGGCAAAATCCGCTGATCCTCGACCCACTGGCGAATTTTTGCTTCCTTCATCTTCGCCCAGTCATACAGGCTCACATCCAGCGCCTCGCCCAAGGTCGGCGCGCCATGGATGATTTCATTGGCCCAGACTTTCGACCCATACGGCCGGCTGCGTGAGTGGTTCATCTTGGCGCGAATGTAGCTGCTGAGCACCACGCGCGGATCGTCGAACATCTCGAAGCACAGCGCGTCCTGTTTCCACACTTCCAGCAAGTCGAACAGCACCGCGCTGTACAGCTCGCTTTTGGTGCTGAAGTAGTAATGCAGGTTGGAGCGCGGCAATTGCACTTCGGCGGCGATGTCGGCCATGGCGGTGCCACCAAAACCTTTTTCGGCGAACACCTTTTCCGCTGCCAGGAGGATTTTCTCGACGTTACTGCGACGGATCTCGATCTTGTGATTGCCCATAAGGGCTCCCTGACGACAACGTGCTTGAAGACTAGCATCTGCTCAGGGCGAACCGCACGCCCTATACTGTCGGCCGCCATTCACTACCAAGGGATTCCCATGAAGCTGAAAAACCTGCTGACCACCGGCGCCCTGCTCGCCTCTGTCCTCGTGACTTCCCAGGCCTTTGCCCATGCCCATTTGAAAAGCCAGACCCCGGCCGCCGACAGCACCGTCACCGCGCCTGCGGACTTACGGCTGGTGTTTTCCGAAGGTGTTGAAGCGAGTTTCACCAAGATCACGCTGACCAAAGACGGTGCACCGATTGCAGTCAAAGCGCTGAGCACCGAAGCCGACAAGAAAACCCTGATCGTCACCCCCGCCGCTCCCTTGGCGGCTGGCGAGTACAAAGTCGAATGGCACGCCGTGTCGGTCGATACGCACAAAAGCGAAGGTGCTTACCAGTTCAAGGTTGGCCAGTAATTCATGAGCGAAGCGCTGGTGCTGTGCCGGTTTGTGCATTTCAGCGTGGTGTTGCTGCTGTTCGGGGCGTGGTTGTTTCGGCCGCTGCTGCTCGGGGGTGACGCGCCGTTACTGGATCGGCATTTGGCGCGGCTGGCTCGTGGGTTGGCCGCCGTTGCATTGGTCAGCGGCATTGCTTGGGCGCTGCTGATTACCGCGAGCATGGCCGGTTCGGCGGCGTCGGCGTTCGATCCGGATACCGTCGGGCTGGTGCTGGACAAGACGTTTTTCGGTCAGGTCTGGCGCTGGCATTTGCTGATCAATCTGATGTTGCTGGCGCTGCTGTTCACGCCTTGGCATTCGAACATGCCGTTGCGACTGGGGCTGAGTGCGTTGCTGCTGGCGACGCTGGCACCGGTCGGTCACGGGGCGATGCTCGATGGTCTGAGCGGGCAGATGCTGATCCTCAATCAAGTGATTCACCTGACATGCGTCAGCGCCTGGCTTGGCGGATTGTTGCTGTTGCTGATGATTTTGCGCCGTGCGGATGAGCCAGTGCGGCCGGTGTTGCAGCGCTTTAGCGGGATTGGATATTTGCTGGTTGCGGGACTACTGATCACCGGCCTGATCAACGTGCGAGTGTTGACAGGACAGTGGTGGCCGACGCCGATGTTTTCCGGATTTGCGCTGATACTGCTGATCAAGGCTTTGCTGGTGTTGGGCATGCTTGGGTTGGCGTTATTCAACCGCTTGCGCATCAACGATTGTGAACAGCGGATCGAAGCGCTCAAGCGCAGTGTAATCATCGAATGGCTGTTGGGGATTGGTGCGGTTGCGGCCGTGTCGCTGCTCGGGACCTTGCCGCCAATGATTGCAGGCTGAAGATCAAAAGATCGCAGCCTTCGGCAGCTCCAGGGGATGTACCAACCGGCAGAAACTGGTCGGCTGTCAGCCTGCCATCGCCAGCAGGCTGGCTCACACATTGGAAATTCATTCCCCGTGGGAGCTAGCCTGCTAGCGATTGGGCCACCTCGGTGCATCAGCCAGAAATCAGCTCTGTTTGTAACCGCGCACTTCATCCACACCACGATTGGCCAACTGGTCGGCGCGTTCGTTGCCGTGGTGACCGATGTGCCCGCGTACCCACTTCCAAGTGACCTTGTGGCGGTTGACCTGCTCGTCCAGCTCTTTCCACAGGTCGGCGTTTTTCACTGGCTCTTTGGCGGCGGTTTTCCAGCCGCGTTTTTTCCAGTTGACCATCCACTCGTTGATGCCTTTCATCACGTATTGCGAGTCGGTCACCAACAGCACTTCACACGGACGCTTGAGCGCTTCGAGGCCACGGATTGCGCCGAGCAGTTCCATGCGGTTGTTGGTGGTGTTGGCTTCGCCGCCCCACAACTCCTTTTCGATGCCCTTGCACACGAGCAAGGCGCCCCAGCCGCCCGGGCCGGGGTTGCCCTTGCAGGCGCCGTCGGTGAACAGTTCTACGCTATCGGTGCTTTCGCTGCTTTCAGTCATGCAATCTATCCAGAAAAATACGCTGCCTCGTCAATCGTAGACCGACGATGGTCGAGGCCGGGGCAAGCCCGGCCGGGAATTAAAGAGGGTTCAGGGTTCGATGCGTCGGCGGTTGACCTTGGCCATCGGCAGCGGGATCAGCTTGCCCATCGGCTCGCGTCGCTCCTGGCGCAGCGGTCGCAGACCGACGACGATCTTGCGCGCCACCAGCAGATAAAAGCCGCCGCCCGACAGTTGCCAGTCACCGGCCTTGCGTTCCCAGCCAGCCAGACGGGTCTGCCACTTGGCTGACGCGAGCGGCGGACGATAGCACCCGAAGCGGCGTTTCTCCAGCGCGAAGCCCAGCAGATTCAGCCAGTCGGCGACCCGCGAGGGCGAGATGCAGCGTGCCTTGCGCATGGCGTCGCTGGTGAAAACATGACGCAAGCCCCAGGAACTCCAGGGGTTGATACCGACGATCAGCAGATGCCCGCCGGGCCGTACGCTGCTCGCCGCTTCACGCAGCAAACCGTGGGGCGACAGGCAGAAATCCAGACCATGCTGCAACACCACCACATCGGCGGCGTGCTCGCTCAAGGGCCAGGCCTGTTCTTCACAGACGATCTCTACACCCGGCAATGGCGCACCGAGGCGCACATTGCGCTGCACTTGCGGCGCACACGGCGGGGTCTCGGCAGACGGGCCGTAATGCACCAGATAGCCACCAAAGAACCGGCCGAGCTCGTCTTCGAGCATGCGTCGCTCTTCGTCCAGCAGAAATTGCCCGAGCGGGCCGGATAGCCATTCACGGGCCGCACCGATCAGGGCCAGCCAGTCCGGATCAGCCTGTGCGAACGCTTTATCGGTCATGTCATTCTCCAAAGCGCCAGGAACCACTAAGATGCGCCAATGTTTACCGCTTGGCGAATTCGACGATGATACAGATCAGTGCCCTGCCCGCCTTCACCGACAACTACATCTGGTTGTTACAGGATCATGCGACCCAGCGCTGCGCGGTGGTCGACCCTGGCGACGCCGCGCCGGTACAGGCCTGGCTCGACGCCCATCCGGGCTGGGTGCTCAGCGATATTCTGATCACTCACCATCACCATGACCACGTCGGCGGCGTCGAAGCGCTGAAAAAGGCTACAGACGCCACCGTCTACGGCCCGGCCAACGAAAACATCCCCGCGCGCGATGTGGCGCTCAAGGACAACGACCAGGCCCGCGTACTGGGCTGGGACTTCGACGTGTATGCCGTGCCCGGCCACACACTGGGCCACATTGCCTATTACCATCACGGCTTGCTGTTCTGCGGCGACACGCTGTTCGCTGCCGGTTGCGGCCGCTTGTTCGAAGGCACCCCGGAGCAGATGCATCACTCGCTGAGCCGTCTCGCCGCGTTGCCTGAAGATACGCTGGTGTACTGCACCCATGAATACACCCTGAGCAATTTGAAATTCGCCGCAACGGTCGAATCGGGCAACCCGGATATTGCCGCTCGTCTGCAAAAAGTCATTCAGCAGCGGCAAAACGGCGTCATGACCTTGCCTTCGACCCTGGCGCTGGAAAAGCTCACAAATCCGTTTTTGCGTACCTCTGAAACATTAGTTACACAAAAAGTGGACGAACGGAATGGCGCTCAAAACCGGGCGCCGAGTGAGGTTTTTGCGGCTCTGCGGGCATGGAAAGATAATTTCTAAGGCACTCGTGCGCTGGTACAAAAATTCTGAATGGTTGACCGCGAGGGGTGCGCTTTCTAGAATCGCCCGACATTTTTGCCCGGAACTTACTTCCAGCCAATGTCGTCATCCATACGTAAGTCCGTCAATTCAGATGCTTTGACCCGCCTGGCGCAAGCCATCGCGGTGGCTGTGTCCGCCACACTGGCGGGTTGTTCCAGCCACGCTCCGCAGCCTGAAGCGACACATACGCCGAACATTGCTGCGCGAGCCAAGCAGAAGCCCATCTGGCTGACCGAAAAGCCTGTGCCGCAAGCGCCTCAGGACATCTGGGGCCGCATGCGCAATGGCTTCCAGTTGCAGGACGGTCTGGGCGTCAACCCGCGCATCGAGCAACAGCGCCTGTGGTTCGCCAGTAACCCTTCGTTTCTGGAAAACGCCGGCGAACGTGGCAGCCTCTACATCCACTACATCGTAGAGCGCCTCGAAGAACGCAACATGCCGCTGGAACTGGCCCTGCTGCCAGTGATTGAAAGTGCCTACAACCCGATGGCCTATTCCCGAGCCAACGCAGTGGGCTTGTGGCAGTTCATCCCTTCGACTGGCCGTTATTTCAACCTGCGTCAAACCCAATTCTATGATGGCCGTCGCGACATCACCGCCTCGACCACCGCTGCGATGGACTACCTGACCCGCCTGCACGACATGTTCAACGGCGACTGGCTGCTGGCACTGGCTGCGTACAACGCCGGTGAAGGCACAGTCAGTCGTGCGATCGAGCGCAACGAACGACTCGGCCTGCCGACTGACTACTGGAACCTGCCACTACCAGCGGAAACCCAGGCTTATGTACCGAAGCTGCTGGCCCTGTCGCAAGTGGTCCTGACGCCGGAAGCCTATGGCGTCAACCTCAACCCGATCGCCAACGAACCGTATTTCCAGGTTGTCGAAATCAACCAGCGCATGGACCTGTCCAAGGTCGCTGCTGTCGCCAACATCGACGAAGACGAACTGTTCCAGCTCAACCCGGCATTCAAGCAGCGCACCACCATCGACGGCCCGCAGCATTTGCTGGTGCCAACCTCGAAGGCGCAACTGCTGACCGCCAGTCTGCAGACCATGCGCCCGGACGAGTTGATCAGCCCGCGCTCGCTGAAGCCCGTATTCGAAGGTGCTGATCCGAGCGAAGTCGCGCAGCTCAAGCGTGCTTATCGGGTCAAGCGTGGCGATAACCTCGGTTCGATTGCCAAGGCGAACAAGGTTGAAGTCAAGGATCTGCAACGCTGGAACAAGCTGAGCGGCAAGAACCTCAAGGTTGGTCAGACGCTGGTGATGCAGGACGCTACCAAGCGCAGCCCTGCTCGCAACAGCGGCCGCGTCAACACCGTGATTGCGGCCAACAGCAAGACCAAAGGCAAGGCCGAGAGCAAGCAACAGACGCAGTACAAGGTCAAACGCGGCGACACCCTGTACGTGGTGGCCAAACGTTTCAACGTTGAGATGCAACATCTGCAGCGTTGGAATCCGGGTGCTGGCAAGGCGTTGAAGCCTGGGCAGATGCTGACGGTTTATCAGCCGCATTGATTGAGAGAGAGCCTCTGAGATTTCGGGGGCTTTTTTATTTTGTGGCGAGGGAGCTTGCTCCCGCTGGGGCGCGAAGCGGCCCCCTACATTCTTCCGGAAAAACCCGACACACCGGTTTTGCGACTGCTTCGCAGCCGAGCGGGAGCGAGCTCCCTCGCCACAGGTGATCTGTTGCCAGGGCTATTGCGGGCACAATTAACAGCGCATTAACCCCCCATCTTTTTCCTGTCCATACAAGCTGTTACTGTACGGCCCACTAAGCCCAAGCCGCCTGGATCGGATCTGACTTGAAGCGTCCCCTCCTCCTGCTCCTGATCAGCCTGGCCTTGAGCTCAACCGCAAGCGCGACGATTACCGAAAGTCACGGTTATGCGCAGTTCGGCACGCTCAAGTACCCGGCCAGATTTACCCACTTCGACTGGGTCAACCCGCAAGCGCCCAAGGGCGGTACATTGCGGGTGATGGCATTCGGCACCTTCGATACGCTCAACCCGTACACGTTCAAGGGCACCAGCCCGGTCACCACCGCGAATTTCCTGCAATACGGCATCAACGAGCTGAACGAGCCGTTGATGGTCGGCACCGGCCAATACTCGCCCTCCGGTGATGAGCCAGCCTCCAGTTATGGCTTGATCGCGCAATCGGTGGAGTACAGCGAAGATCGCAGCTGGGTGGTGTTCAATCTGCGCCCCGAGGCGCGTTTCCACGATGGCACGCCGATCACCGCGTATGACGTGGCGTTTTCCTATCGCCTGTTGCTCAAGGAAGGTCATCCGCTGTATCGCACCGCACTGCAGGAAGTGCTGCGCGTGGATATCCTCAACAAGCAGCGGATTCGTTTCGTGCTCAAGCGCTCGGGCAACCCGCTGCTGATTCTGCGTCTGGGTGAGTTGCCGGTGCTGCCGCAGCATTACTGGAAGGATCGCGACTTCAAGGCCACAACCTTCGAGCCACCACTGGGCAGCGGCCCGTATCGCATCACTTCGGCGACGCCGGGCCGGCAGTTGATCTTTGAGCGGGTCAAGGATTACTGGGGCAAGGACTTGCCGGTGAATCGCGGCAAGTACAACTTCGACAGGATGGAAGTCGAGTTCTACCGCGACAGCGACGTGGCGTTCGAAGCGTTCAAGGCTGGCGAATTCGATATCTACATCGAACACCAGGCGAAGAACTGGGCCAACGGCTACAACTTCCCCGCCGTACGCCGTGGCGAGGTGATCAAGGCGCAGATCCCGCACCAGATTCCGACGCAGAGTCAGGGTCTGTTCATGAACACCCGCCGCGCGATTTTCTCCGATGTGAAGACGCGTGAAGCGCTGGGGCTGATGTTCGATTTCGAGTGGACCAACCGCGCGTTGTTCAGCGATGCCTACAAGCGCACGACCAGTTACTACCCAAACAGCGAATTCGCCGCCAGCGGCCTGCCGGTCGGGCGCGAATGGCTGATGCTCAAGCCGTACAAGGATCAACTGCCGGCGCGATTACTCACCGAGCCGTTCAGCCTGCCGATAACCGAGGGGCGCGGCATTCCCCGCGAAACCATGCGTAAAGCCCTCGCGCTGCTGACCGAAGCGGGCTGGAAGCTAAACGGCCAACGCCTGCAAAACGCCGCTGGCCAGCCGCTGCGTTTCGAACTGCTGCTGGTCAATCCGAATCTGGAGCGCCTGCTTCAGCCCTACATCGAAAACCTCAACAGCATCGGCATCGAGGCGCGGCTGCGCACGGTGGATCGGGCGCAATACAAACAGCGCCTTGATCAGTTCGATTTCGACATGATCCTGATGACCCTCAACCAGACCCTCAGCCCGGGTCTGGAGCAGTGGCAGTACTTCCACTCCAGCCAGGTCGGGGTCAAGGGCAGCAAGAATTACGCGGGCATCGCCAACCCGGTGGTCGATCATCTGCTTGAGCAATTGCTCGCCGCGCGCACCCGCGATGAACAAGTCGCTGCGGGCAAAGCGCTCGACCGCGTGCTGCTGTGGCAGCACTACATCATTCCCAACTGGTACCTCAATTATCACCGTCTGGCTTACCGCAACCGGTTTGCCTTCGTCACCACGCCGCCCTACACGCTGGGCCTGAGCGCATGGTGGCTGAAATCTTCGGAGACAGATCGATGAAGCCTATCCGCGCCCTGCTGGTGCAGGTCGGCGGCCTGTTGTTCGCCGGGCTGGCCTGTGCCGCCCCGCAACACGCCGTGACCCTGTACAACGAGCCGCCGAAATACCCTGCCGATTTCAAGCATTTCGATTACGTGAACCCCGACGCGCCCAAGGGCGGGATCTTTCGTCAGGCCGGTTTTGGTGGCTTCGACAGCCTCAACCCGTTCATCAGTAAGGGTGTGCCGGCGGACGACATCGGGCAGATCTACGACACCCTGACCAAGCACAGCCTCGACGAACCTTTTACCGAATACGGCCTGATCGCCAGCAAGATCGAAAAAGCCCCGGACAACAGTTGGGTGCGTTTCTACCTGCGTCCTGAAGCCAGGTTCAACGACGGCCACCCGGTACGCGCCGAAGACGTGGTGTTCAGCTTCCAGACGCTGACCAAGGACGGCTCCCCGCTGTATCGCGGCTACTACAACGATGTCGAAGAAGTCATCGCCGAAGACCCGCTCAAAGTGCTGTTCAAGTTCAAGCACACCAACAACCGTGAACTGCCGCTGATTCTCGGCCAGTTGCCGGTGCTGCCGAAGCACTGGTGGGCGACACGCGATTTCAACAAGGGCAATCTGGAAATTCCGCTGGGCAGCGGCCCGTATCAGCTGACCCAGGTCAAGGCCGGGCGCTCGGTGCGTTATGAGCGGGTCAAGGATTACTGGGGCAAGGACTTGCCGGTCAATCGCGGTTTCTACAACTTCGACGTGATGACCACCGATTACTACCGCGACAACACCGTGGCGATTGAGGCGCTGAAGGCCGGGCAGTTCGATTACTGGCTGGAGATGACCGCCAAGAGCTGGGCCAACGCCTACAACATTCCGGCGGTCACTGAAGGGCGGCTGATCAAGGAACAGATCCCCAACGGCAACCCCACCGGCATGCAGGGCTTCGTGTTCAACCTGCGCCGCCCGGTGTTTCAGGATATTCGAGTGCGGCGTGCGCTGACGTTGTTGTTCGACTTCGAATGGACCAACAAACAATTGTTCAACGGCGCCTACGCGCGCAGCCGCAGCTTTTTCGAGAATTCGGAGATGGCTGCCACCGGCCTGCCCGACGCCGATCAACTGGCGATCCTCGATCCGTTCCGCAGCCAACTGCCGGCGCAGGTGTTCAGCGAAGCCTTCGAGAACCCGAAAACCGATGCCAGCGGCATGATCCGCACCCAGCAGCGCGAGGCCTATCAACTGCTGCAAGAGGCGGGCTGGAAGATCGTCGATGACAAAATGGTCGACGCCAGCGGCAAACCGGTGAGCATCGAATTCCTGCTGGCGCAAACCGATTTCGAGCGGGTGCTGCTGCCGCTCAAGCGCAACCTCAGCGACCTCGGTATCGAGCTGGTGATCCGCCGCGTCGACGTTTCGCAGTACATCAATCGCGTGCGCTCGCGGGACTTCGACATGATCGTCGGCAGCTTCCCGCAATCCAACTCGCCGGGTAACGAGCAGCGCGAGTTCTGGATGAGCGCAGCCGCCGACAAGCCGAGCAGCCGCAATACCATGGGCCTGAAGGATCCGGTGGTCGATCATCTGGTCGAGCGCCTGATCAACGCCGATTCGCGCCAGAGCCTGGTGGCCCATGCGCGCGCCCTCGACCGGGTGCTGCAGTGGGGTTATTACGTGATCCCCAATTGGCACATCAAGACCTGGCGCGTGGCTTATTGGAACCACCTCGGTCACCCGCAAATCTCACCCAAGTACGACATCGGCACCAGCACCTGGTGGATCAAACCCGATGCGAAGCCGGCAGTAGAAATCCAAAACCAACTGCAAGCCGACCCTGCGGGCACGGAGTAATCAGATGCTGGCGTACATTTTTCGGCGACTGCTGCTGATCATCCCAACCCTGTTCGGCATTTTGCTGATCAATTTCTTGATCATCCAGGCCGCGCCCGGCGGGCCGGTGGAGCAGATGATCGCCAAGCTCGAAGGCTTTGAAGGTGCCACCAGCCGCATCGCCGGTGGCGGTGCCGAAGTGTCCGTGGCAGGTTCCGCCTATCGCGGCGCGCAAGGTCTGGACCCGGCGCTGGTCAAGGAAATCGAGAAGATGTACGGCTTCGACAAGTCGGCGCCGGAACGCTTGTGGATCATGGTCAAGAACTATGCCTCGCTGGACTTTGGCGACAGCTTTTTCCGCGACGCCAAGGTCATCGACCTGATCAAGGAAAAGATGCCGGTATCGATCTCGCTCGGGCTGTGGAGCACGCTGATCATGTACCTGGTGTCGATCCCGCTGGGGATCGCCAAAGCCACGCGCCACGGCAGCCACTTCGACGTCTGGACCAGTTCGGCGATCATCGTCGGCTACGCGATCCCGGCATTCCTCTTCGCTATTCTGCTGATCGTAGTGTTTGCCGGCGGCAGTTATCTGGACTGGTTCCCACTAAGAGGCCTGACCTCGAACAACTTCGATGAACTGAGTTTCGGCGGCAAGATCCTCGATTACTTCTGGCACCTCGCGTTGCCAGTGACGGCACTGGTGATCGGCAACTTCGCCACCATGACGCTGCTGACCAAGAACAGTTTTCTCGATGAGATCAACAAGCAATACGTGGTCACCGCCAAGGCCAAAGGCCTGACCCGGCATCGCGTGCTCTACGGCCATGTGTTCCGCAACGCGATGCTGCTGGTGATTGCCGGATTCCCCTCGGCGTTCATCGGCATCTTTTTCACCGGCTCATTGCTGGTCGAGGTGATTTTCTCCCTCGACGGCCTCGGCCTGATGAGTTTCGAAGCGGCGATCAACCGCGATTACCCGGTGGTGTTTGGCACCCTGTTCATCTTCACCCTGCTGGGGCTGGTGGTGAAACTGATCGGCGACCTCACCTACACCTTTGTCGATCCGCGCATCGACTTCGAAAGCCGGGAGCATTGAGATGAACCTGTCCCCTCTCAACCGCCGCCGGTTCGAACTGTTCAAGGCCAACAAGCGTGGCTGGTGGTCGCTGTGGCTGTTCCTGATTCTGTTTGGCGCCAGCCTCGGTGCCGAACTGATCGCCAACGACAAACCGCTGGTGGTGCATTACGACAACAACTGGTATTTCCCCGCCATTCAGCGCTACCCGGAAACCACCTTCGGCGGCGAATTCCCGCTGGAAGCCAACTACAAGAGCCCGTACATCCGCGAACTGCTCAAGGCCAAGGACGCGTGGGTGTTGTGGGCGCCGATTCCCTACAACTACCAAAGCATCAACTACGACCTGAAAGTCCCGGCGCCGGCCCCGCCATCGGCGGACAACTTGCTGGGCACCGACGATCAGGGCCGTGACGTGTTGGCGCGGGTGATTTACGGATTCAGGATTTCGGTGCTGTTTGCGCTGACCTTGACCGTCTGCAGCTCGATCATCGGTGTGATCGCCGGGGCCTTGCAGGGTTTCTATGGCGGCTGGGTCGATCTGGCCGGCCAGCGCTTTCTGGAGATCTGGTCGGGGTTGCCGGTGTTGTACCTGCTGATCATCCTCGCCAGTTTCGTCCAGCCGAATTTCTGGTGGCTGCTGGGGATCATGCTGCTGTTCTCGTGGATGAGCCTGGTCGATGTGGTGCGCGCCGAGTTCCTGCGCGGGCGCAACCTCGAATACGTACGCGCCGCGCGGGCGCTGGGGATGCAGAACGGCGGGATCATGTTCCGCCACATTCTGCCCAACGCCATGGTTTCGACCATGACCTTCATGCCGTTCATCCTGACCGGCGCCATTGGCACCCTGACGGCGCTGGACTTCCTCGGTTTCGGCTTGCCGGCCGGCAGTCCGTCGCTGGGCGAATTGGTGGCGCAGGGCAAATCCAATCTGCAAGCGCCGTGGCTGGGCATGAGCGCGTTTGCCGTGTTGGCGTTGATGCTGAGTTTGCTGGTGTTTATCGGCGAGTCCGCTCGCGATGCCTTCGACCCGAGGAAGTGAAATGAATCAGGACAATCTGATCGAAGTGCGCGACCTCGCCGTCGAATTCGTGGTTGGCGAGCGCGTGCAACGGGTGGTCGAAGGCGTGAGTTTCGACATCAAGCGCGGCGAAACCCTGGCCCTGGTTGGCGAAAGCGGCTCGGGCAAATCGGTCACCGCGCACTCGATCCTGCGGCTGCTGCCCTACCCGCTCGCCCGGCATCCGTCCGGCACCATCGAGTACGCAGGGCAAAATCTGCTGGGGCTGAAAGAGAAAACCATCCGCCACATTCGTGGCAACCGGATCGCGATGATCTTTCAGGAGCCTATGACCTCGCTCAACCCGCTGCACTCGATCGAGAAGCAGATCAACGAGGTGCTGGGCATCCATAAAGGTCTGACCGGCAAAATCGCAACCAGGCGCACGCTGGAACTGCTGGAGATGGTCGGCATCCCCGAACCGCACAGGCGCCTCAAGGCCTTGCCGCACGAATTGTCCGGCGGTCAGCGTCAGCGGGTGATGATCGCCATGGCCCTGGCCAACGAGCCGGAGCTGTTGATCGCCGACGAGCCGACCACCGCGCTGGACGTGACCGTTCAGCTGAAAATCCTCGATTTGCTCAAGGAACTTCAGGCTCGATTAGGCATGTCGCTGCTGTTGATCAGCCACGATTTGAACCTGGTGCGAAGAATTGCGCATCGCGTATGTGTCATGCAGCGCGGTTGCATCGTCGAACAGGCATCGTGCGCAGAGCTGTTCGGTTCACCGCAGCATCCGTACACTCGGGAATTGCTCGGCGCGGAGCCTAGCGGAGGCCCGGCGACCAATGAAATCGGGCCAGCGCTGCTTGAGGTCGAGGATCTGAAAGTCTGGTTCCCGATCAAGAAAGGCCTGCTCAAACGTACGGTCGATCACGTCAAAGCAGTGGATGGCATCAATTTCACCCTGCCCCAAGGTCAGACTTTGGGGATTGTCGGGGAAAGCGGTTCCGGTAAATCCACGCTCGGTCTGGCGATTTTGCGTTTGATTGGCAGCAAAGGTGGCATCCGTTTTGAGGGCAAGCAGCTAGACTGCCTGACGCAGAACGAGATTCGACCGCTGCGGCGCGAGATGCAGGTGGTGTTTCAGGACCCGTTTGGCAGCCTGAGCCCGCGCATGTGCGTCAGCGATATCGTTGGCGAAGGCCTGCGGATCCACAAGATCGGCACAGCGGTAGAACAGGAAGCAGCGATTATCGCGGCTTTGAAGGAGGTAGGTCTGGATCCGGAAACCCGGCACCGCTACCCCCACGAATTTTCCGGTGGGCAACGGCAGCGAATCGCCATTGCTCGAGCCTTGGTGCTCAAACCGGCGCTGATCCTGCTGGACGAGCCGACTTCGGCGCTCGACCGGACGGTGCAGCGGCAAGTGGTCGAGCTATTGCGCTCACTGCAAGCCAAGTACAACCTGACGTATTTGTTCATCAGCCATGATCTGGCTGTCGTCAAAGCGCTGAGCCACCAGTTGATGGTGGTCAAGCATGGCCAAGTGGTCGAACAGGGAGACGCGCAAAGTATCTTTGCCGCCCCCCAACATCCGTATACACAGCAGTTGCTGGAAGCCGCTTTTCTGGCACCAGCCACTGCGCAATAACCTGAAAGAGGAGCAACACATGGGTTTTCTCGCCGGTAAGCGCGTACTGATCGTCGGTGTCGCCAGCAAGCTGTCCATCGCATCCGGCATCGCTGCCGCCATGCATCGCGAGGGCGCTGAGCTTGCCTTCACTTATCAGAACGACAAGCTGAAAGGTCGTGTTGAAGAATTCGCCCAAGGCTGGGGCTCGAGCCCTGAGCTGTGCTTCCCGTGCGACGTGGCCAGCGATGAAGAAATCGCCAAGGTCTTCGAAGCACTGAGCAAGAAGTGGGACGGCCTGGACTGCATCGTGCACTCCGTCGGCTTCGCCCCGGGCGACCAACTGGACGGCGACTTCACCGAAGCCACCACCCGTGAAGGTTTCCGCATCGCGCACGACATCAGCGCCTACAGCTTCGTGGCCCTGGCCAAAGCCGGCCGCGAAATGATGAAAGGCCGCAACGGCAGCCTGCTGACCCTGTCGTACCTGGGCGCCGAGCGCACCATGCCGAACTACAACGTAATGGGCATGGCCAAGGCTTCGCTGGAAGCTGGCGTACGTTACCTGGCCGGCTCCCTGGGCCCGGACGGCACCCGCGTCAACTGCGTATCGGCTGGCCCGATTCGTACTCTGGCAGCTTCGGGCATCAAGAACTTCCGCAAAATGCTGGCCGCCAACGAAGCGCAAACCCCGCTGCGTCGCAACGTCACCATCGACGAAGTCGGCAACGCCGGCGCCTTCCTGTGCTCCGACCTTGCGTCGGGCATCAGCGGTGAAATCATGTACGTCGACGGCGGCTTCAACACCACCGCCATGGGCAACCTCGAAGAGTGATCTTCGGTTAGCCAATAAAAAACCCGCCTGAATTCAGGCGGGTTTTTTTATGCAATTAAAATCAAAAGATCGCAGCCTCCGGCAGCTCCAGAGGATGTGTGCAACCGGGAAAGATTGGTTGGCTGATGGGCCGCCATCGCTGGCAAGCCAGCTCCCACAGGGTTGATATCCACCCGAGAACCGCACTTCGCTTCTCACCACTCAACAGGATGAGCGTTAGCTCGGCTGCGGCTTTAGATCTCAGGCGCCCGTCGGCAGGCTGAGTGGAGGGATTGATCCGGGGGTGGGAGCGCAGCGACGTTTGGCGAAGCCAAACACATCGAGAGGAGGTGCAGCGCAGCAAACCGGAGGCGATGCGCCCGGATCGATCCCGCAGCGAAGGAACCCGAGCCACAGCGAGGGCCGAACGTCAGGGATACAGCGTTTTGGTTACTTTTGGGCGTTTGCAAAAGTGACCCGCCGTCAGGGCGGAACCCCAAGAAGCCATCACCGCAGCAATGGATATGTACTCAGCCAGAAAAAACCATCGCCCGCACTGAAGCTATCGCTGGCAAGCCAGCTCCCACAGGTGTTGAGTACATCCGCAATAGCACCCGCGCCTGAAAGATAGCCATCGCCAAGACTAACTACGCTTGACCGCCTGCTTGTGCAAATACATCGCCCCATCCGCATCCGCCAGCAATTTATCCACGCTCTCATGCCTGTGCGCGTCGTATTCAATCTGCCCGACACTGAAACGAATCGCATACCCGCGATGCAACGTAGCATTGCGCTCTTCCAGAATTTCCTTAAGCCGCGTCATGACCAGATTGGTCTCGATATGGCTGGACCCAGTCAGCAACGCCACAAACTCATCCCCGCCCAAACGCCCCACCACATCGCTCTCACGAAAGGCGATCCGCAAAACATCGGCAAAAGTCTTCAGCGCACTGTCACCCTCGGCATGCCCGTAGAGGTCGTTGATCTGCTTGAAGTCATTCAGGTCAAAAAACAGCAGCGTCGCCGGCCGATTGAGGCGCACACAAGCATCCAGCGCATGCTGGGCCAATTGCATAAAGCCCCGGCGATTGGACAGCAACGTCAGCTCGTCCATGCTCGCCATCTGCACCGCGACCAACTCCTGCTCGGCCATCCCGGCCAAATCGTGCAGCAACGCGCGTTCTTCGTCGTCGAGTTCGCGCGGTTTGGTATCGATCAGGCACAACGTGCCCATTTTGTTGCCGTGCGGCACCGTCAGCGGATAGCCGGCATAGAACCGAATATTCGGCGCGCCGGTCACCAGAGGGTTGTCGTGGAATCGCTCGTCCTCGGTCGCATCCGGTACCAGAAGCAATTCATCCTGAAGAATCGCGTGGCCGCAGAACGACACATCACGCGAGGTTTCAGTGGCGTCCAGCCCGACGCAGGACTTGAACCACTGCCGATCCTTGTCCACCAGCGTGACCAGCGCAATTGGCACATTGAACAGGCGCTTGGCCAAGCGCGTGAGCCGGTCAAAACGTTCTTCCGGGGCGGAATCCAGCAGTTTCAAATCATGCAGCACTTGAATTCGCGCAGCTTCATTCGCGGGTTTGCCTGGTACCAGCATCACACACTCCATTTGCGTCAATGCATATAAGCGTAGCCCGAAATCGATCCAGGCTGACACCCCTCAGCCGCCGAGCACCGGACAAGGCCCGCCGGCATCGGCCCAGAGCTTGAATTGATTGACAAAGATGTCGTGCGGCACTGGCACCGGCGCGCGCCCTGCCCCGGGATTCCAGCCCCAGAGCACCAGTTTGTCTTCACTGACATGTTTGAGCAGCGCGGCGAAGTCGCGGTCGCCGTTGCTCGCACGATCCTTGATCATCGCGCACAAGCGATCTGGCGGCAGGCCGATCCAGGCCATTTTATGTGCGGCCGGCGGCAGGCTCCAGTGTGGCGCCCCCGGTGGCGTGTGCGCGCCATAACTGGCGGGCGGGTTGTTCTCGGCGTGACAGGTGGCGCACGGAAGACCGGCGGCGCCCTTGCCGTCCATGCCGCGCACCACGTTCATGGCGTGAGGCACGCCGGCATCGAATTGCAGCGGCGCATCGCCGGGGATGTGGCAGTTCTGGCAACGCGGGCTCTGGAAGACTTTCTGCACGGTGTCGAACGCTTTCAAGGCTTGCTGATCGTCAGCAAACAGATCCGAGGCGTACCCGCCCAGTCCGAGCAAAACCACCGCGCCCAACAGCAAATGACGTTTCATCTCACACCCCCGCCAGTTGCAGCGGCAATTCGCGCAGACGCTGGCCGGTCAGGGCAAACACTGCGTTGGCCACCGCTGGCGCCGTCGGCGGCACACCCGCCTCGCCGATACCGCCGGGCTTGTCGCTGCTGGGCACGATATGCACCTCGACCACTGGCATTTCATTGAGGCGCAGCACTTGGTAGTCGTGATAGTTGGATTGCTCAACCATGCCGTTTTTCAGGCTCAGCTTGCTGTGCAGCGCCATGCCCAGCCCGAAGGTGATGCACGACTCCATTTGCGCCGCGATGCTCTGCGGGTTGACCGCAATCCCGCAATCCACGGCACACACCACCCGGTGCACACGAATTTTCAGATTGTCTTGAGAGACTTCGGCGACCTGTGCCACGTAGCTACCGAACGACTCATGCACCGCCACACCAAGCGCGTGCCCGTCAGGCAGCGGCGCTTTCCAGTTGGCCTTCTCCACCGCCAGATTCAACACCCCAAGATGCCGCGCATGATCCTTGAGCAAGGTGCGCCGATACTCGACCGGATCCTTACCCGCCGCCGTGGCCATTTCATCGATCAGCGATTCCATGACAAACCCGGTGTGGCTGTGGCCCACCGAACGCAGCCACAACACGTCGATCCCGGTTTTCGGTGAATGCAGATCAACCTGATGATGGGCCAGATCCTTGACGTACGGACTGTCGGAAACGCCCTCGACCGAAGTCTGGTCAACGCCGTTCTTGACCATGGTGTGTTCCATGAACGTGCCGGACATGATCGATTGCCCGACCAGCACATGCTGCCACGCCGACGGGAAGCCATCCGCGCCAAGGCCGATCTTCGCCTGATGCAGGAACATCGAACGGTAATAACCGCCCCGGATATCGTCTTCACGCGACCACACGGTTTTCACCGGCAGACCTGCAGCTTTCGCCACTTGCACCGCTTCGGCGACGAAGTCCGAGGTCGGATTGGCCCGACGCCCAAAACCGCCGCCGAGGAACTCGGTGTGGATTTCCACCTGCTCCGGTTTGAGCCCGGTGATCTTGCCGGCGACCATTTGATCCAACGTCTGAAACTGCGTGCCGGTCCAGATTTCGCACTTTTCGGCGCTGATCTTCACCGTGCAATTCAGTGGCTCCATCGGCGCATGGGCCAGATAAGGCACGCTGTACTCGACGTCTATTTTCTTCGCAGCTTTGGCGAAATTGCCTTTGGCATCCCCGGCCTGCGCCGCCGAACTGCCGGGTGTCGCCGCCAGTTTGCGGAAGCTGTCGAGCATTTTTTCACTGCTCAGATCCGCGTGCGGCCCCATATCCCAATCGACTTTCAGCGCATCGCGTCCGAGCTTCGCCGCCCAATAGTGATCGGCAATCACCGCCACCCCGCTCGGCACTTGCAGCACTTTGTGTACGCCGGGAATCGTCAGCGCGGCGGCGCCATCAAACGACTTCACCGTGGCGCCAAACACCGGCGCGCGGGCGACCATCGCCGTCATCAGCCCCTCAAACTGCACGTCCATGCCGAACTTGGCGCGGCCGGTGATTTTCTCTGGCGTATCCAGCCGTTTGGTCGGTTTGCCGATGATCTTCCAGTCCTTGGCTTGCTTGAAGGTGATCGACTTCGGGTCCGGCACCGGCAACTGCCCGGCGGCGTCCGCCAGTTCACCGTAGGTCGCGCGTTTATCGCCGGCGATCACCACGCCGGACTCGGTGCGAATCGTCGAGGGTGCCACTTCAAAACGCTTGGCCGCCGCTTCCACCAACATTTGCCGCGCCGTGGCGCCAGCCAGTCGGTAGCGATCGAACTCCATCCAGGTCGAGGTCGAGCCGCCGGTGATCTGCATTCCGCCAAACCCCGGCATGCCGTAGTCAGCGGCCGAGGCCGGCGAGTGCTCGACACGGATTTTCGACCAGTCGGCGTCGAGTTCTTCGGCGATCAACATGGTCAGACCGGTCCAGATGCCCTGGCCCATTTCCGAGTGGCCGAGCAACACGGTCACGCTGTTATCCGCGGCGATGCGCAAGAAAGCATTCGGCGCAAACGCCTTGCCCTCATTCTCGGCGGCCATGGCAAACCGGTTGCCGCCGGGCACCGTAAACGCGATCACCAGACCGCTGCCCAACAGCGCACTGCCCTTGAGAAACCCTCTGCGGGATACAGGACTGTTCATCGCAGATCCCCCTAACCGAGTTCGGCTGCGCGTTTGACCGCCGCGCGGATTCTTGGGTAAGTGCCGCAGCGGCAGATATTGCCGGAGAGCGCCTGATCGATATCGCTGTCGGTGGGTTGGGGGATTTTCGCCAGCAGCGCGGCGGCGGACATGATCTGCCCGGACTGGCAGTAGCCGCACTGCACCACGTCGAGTTCGGCCCAGGCCTGCTGCACCGGATGCGAACCATCGGTCGACAGGCCTTCGATGGTCAGGATCTTCTGGCCGTGGGCGACGGCGGTCGCCGGCGTGATACACGAGCGCAACGGCGCGCCATCGACATGCACGGTGCAGGCGCCGCACTGGGCCATGCCGCAACCGAATTTGGTGCCAGTCAGGTGCGCGACATCGCGCAGAACCCAGAGCAGCGGCATGTCCGCGGGGACATCGAGCTCCTGATCCTTGCCATTGATGTTCAGGGTCAGCATCGGGGATTTCCTCAGACTCACGGTGTTCTGAAGGGCGTCGCTGCGGCTGTGGTAGGCCTGCGCGCGCCTCGGCTTATCCCTTTCAGCTAAGCGCAATTTGCGCTGCTGGCCAGGCGCCGCGACCACCGGTCATGCCGCGCCGTGCGCCTGCCGGATTTACTCCTACAGTTGATACCGGCTGTTCACCCACACTTTCCTGGAGTCGCGAACATGGGATTTGTCACAACCAACGATGGCGTCGAGATCTTCTACAAGGACTGGGGGCCGAAAGACGCGCCAGTGATTCACTTCCATCATGGCTGGCCGCTCAGCTCTGACGACTGGGATGCGCAGATGCTGTTTTTTCTCGCGCAGGGCTTTCGCGTGATCGCCCATGATCGACGCGGGCACGGGCGTTCGAGTCAAGTCTGGGACGGCCACGACATGGATCACTACGCCGATGACGCTGCTGCGATGGTCAGCCACCTCGGTGTGCAAAAAGCTGTGCATGTCGGCCACTCCACCGGCGGTGGCGAAGTGGTGCATTACATTGCGCGTCACGGCGAAGACAAAGTGTTGAAAGCGGCGATCATCAGCGCCGTGCCGCCGTTGATGGTCAAGACCGAAAGCAATCCCGGTGGCCTGCCCAAATTGGTGTTCGATGACTTGCAGGGGCAACTGGCGGCGAATCGTGCGCAGTTTTATCGTGACGTTCCCGGCGGGCCGTTCTATGGCTACAACCGGCCGGGCGCCACCCCGTCAGAAGGGAACATTGCGAACTGGTGGCGTCAGGGCATGATGGGGGGCGCCAAGGCGCACTACGACGGGATCGTCGCGTTCTCGCAGACCGACTTCACCGAAGACCTGAAACGCATCACGATCCCGGTGCTGGTGATGCATGGGGACGATGACCAGATTGTGCCGTACGAAAATTCGGCGCTGTTGTCAGCGGAGTTACTGCAAAACGGCACGCTGAAGATCTACAAAGGCTTCCCTCACGGCATGCCGACTACCGAGGCGGCAACGATCAACGCTGATCTGCTGGCGTTTATCAAAGGTTGAGAAAAACGGGAGCCGGCAGGCCAGCCTGCTGACTCCCTATTCTTCCTGCCGCCCGCCCCTATCGCGATCACGCTCGAAGCGTCTGGCGAGCGCAAACGCCGGCAACCACGCTTCGCGTCGCAACGTCCACAGTTCATAGCTCGGTTGCAATTGATCCGGCGCATCCAGCGCGCCAAGACTCACTTCCACTTCATCGCCGCTACGGCCGAACACCGACGACCCACAGCGCGGACAGAAAAACCGTCCGGCGTAGTCCCGCGTTTCGCCGGTAATCACCACCGCCGCCTCGGGGAAAATCGCCGAGGCATGAAACAACGCGCCCGTGTGCTTGCGGCAATCGAGGCAATGGCAAAGTCCGACCCGATAGGGACGCCCTGAAGCCTCGATTCGTACATCGCCGCACAGGCAACCGCCAGTGAATCGATCCATGCGCCACCTCCGTTAAATGGTCATCCCCGATACCTGCAGCCTGGGGTTTAACAAGATCCGTGTATACACCAACAAAAACAAGCCGCACGACGCGCTCCGCACTGGGCCTTGCGGGATTCACCGACTTGTCGATCTACGGCAGCGCCAGCCGACTACAGACTGACTACGCTGTTAATCCTGCGTGTCTAACCTGCCGAGGATGACTGCCATGCAACGCTTCCAAAAACTCACGCCGTGCCTGTGGTTTGACGATCAGGCGGAAGCGGCAGCGAAGTTCTACTGCTCGATCTTCGACCACTCGAAAATCACCGCCCTGACTCATTACAGCAAGGTCGGCCAGGAATTCCACGGCCGCCCGGAAGGCTCGGTGATGACCGTCAGTTTCGAACTCGATGGCCATGGGTTTACCGGCCTCAATGGTGGTCCGGTGTTCAAGTTCAACGAAGCGGTGTCGTTTCAGGTCAACTGCGACAACCAGGAAGAAGTCGACCACTTCTGGGGCAACCTGTCGGCCGGCGGACCGGTCGAGGCGCAGCAATGCGGCTGGCTCAAGGACAAGTTCGGCGTGTCGTGGCAGATCGTACCGGTGGCGTTCATGCACATGATGACCGACGCCGACACGGCAAAATCCCAGCGAGCGATGCAGGCCATGTTGCAGATGAAAAAAATCGACATCGCCGAACTCGAACGGGCGTTTGCCGGGCACAGCTAATACATTCGGACCCTGGTCTGTCGGGAACAAAAACAATGAAACACACCGCAGCGAGCGCGCTGCTGATTTCATCCGCGAGCACTGCACCGAGTTACTCAGTTTCGAGGACATTTGCGCGGCGGCGCATTTTCAGCGGGCGTTCAAACAGCATTTGGCGACTACGCCGGGCCAGTATCGCGGCTGAAAACAAAAACGGCCCGTGAAGGGCCGTTTCAGTTGCACAGGCTTACAGGCTCTCGTCAGCCTTCAACTCCAGATTATCCAGCACCCGATTCACCGCCAGTTCCCCCAGCATGATCAACTGCGCAATCCCCAACAGCACATGCCGCTGCGACGCATCGAGCATTCCGGCGAAGTCGTTGGCCATGACTTTGGCCGAGGTCAGGGTTTCGGTAAATAAATGCGTCCCCTTTTCTGCACGTGATGGGCCAGTGCGCCTTCACCCCGACGCACCAACAGGTTTTTGATATCGAGCATCGGCGTCTCGTTAAGGCATCATTTCCAGAGGCACCGGGTACACGTTGTCCCGGGCGTCGCTGTCCTTGGCTAAAGCCACCCAACGATCGACGTCAGCGTTGTAACGCTGGTAGTGGCGCAATTTGGTGTTGAGCGTGCGGATGAATTTTTCCTGCGCCAGACCGTCCCAGCTCTTCCAGGTTTCTTCGTCCAGGTTCAGCACTTCGCTCTGGTATGGCAGGTCTTCGAGGTACTCGCCGAGCACACCCATGTCTGCCAGCTTGGCGTTGCCGTTCTGCTTGAGCTGATTGGGGTCGGCGCCCATGGTCGCGGCGACCGAGCGCAAACGGTCGAACATTTCCGTTGGCGAAATCAGGCCTTCGTTGGCGGCGTCGAGGATCTGCTTCATCACATCACTCAAGTCGCTGAGCTGGGATTTGGTCAGCAGTACGCGGACATCGGTCGTTGGAATGTTCTGTTTGATCAGATCGCGGTCGGTGATCCAAGCCTTGAACACTGGCGGGGCTTTGCTGTTGGTTTTCTCGCCCAGATACGCCAGTTGCATGGCGTGGCCGATCAGGGCCGCGTCCTCGAGCATCTTCTTCTCGGCCGGGTCCTGTTTGGCGTTCGCCGCGCTGCCGATGGCGTCTTCGCCCATGTAGGCGGCTTTCACCTGCGAGGTAATGGCCGTGGCCAGAGTATCCACCTTGCGCCCGAACTCCTGAATGTCGCCGGCGTTTACCGGGTAGTACAGCGATGTGTTGGTGCCAGGGTAGGTCGACAGATTCTGGTACTGCGCCTCGGCTTTGGCGTGATCCTTGATGCCGGCCGGGGTCTTCAGGTGCAGGGTGTAAATCGCCACGCCCGGGTTGGCGGCTTCGAGCCGAACCTGCGCTGCGCTCAAACCGGTTTTCGACAGTTTGTCGTCGCCTTCGATGGCGCCAGCGTCGGTGATCAGTACCACGTAGCGTGCGCCGAACTGGCTCCAGTCGACCTTGTCGATGCTGTGCATGACGCCTGCATAGGCGTCTTCGTCGAAGCTGCTGCTGGACACCTTGGCTTGCTTGAGGTCGGCGACCTTGGCGAGGAAATCGGAGCTGTCCTTCACCTGGTTCGGGTCGGCGTACATTTTGGTGGTGTATTCCAGGCCCGGCACCGCTTGGGTGCTGGAGCGGAATGCCACCAGGCCAAACTTGACCTGCTTGCCGAGGTTCTGCGATTCGATCTGCTGATAGACCTTGCGGATCGCTTCTCGGGTGCGGTCGATGTACGGGTCCATCGAAATCGTCGAGTCGATGACAAACACCACAGCCGCACTGAACTCCTTCAGTTGGCTGGCGGTTTTGTCGTCCGCATTCTTGCCTCCGGCCGCGCCGCTTGCCGCGCCACCTTTGGCATCTTTGTCATCGGGCTTGCTGACCGACGCGACGTTAAGCAGGCGCGTGCGAAAGCCTGCTTCGGTCATGACTTCTTCACCGCTGAGGACCGGTAGCAGGTAAAACTGCTTTTGCAGGTCGACGAAGTATTCAGGCTCCTCGGCCAGGACGCCTGGCGCTTGCTTGCCTTTCTTCAACGTGGCGCGCAACGGGGCAACCTTGCTCACCGGGTCCGGCGCATCGAGGATGCCTTCTACTGTCGCCCGTTCCTTGAAGAACAGCAGTCGGTCGCGGTTGGCCGGGTTGGTGAAGGCCAGCGTCAGCTGCATTTTCCAGTCGGTGGTGCAGCTTGCCGGCAACCAGCCGATGGTTTTGCCATAGCTGTCGGGCCCGACTTTCAGCCATTCGGCGTTGCTTGCCTGAGCGCGTTCATACACATAGAAACGGCTGAATACAGGCTGTTCATCGCCGGCCGCGCCGCCCGCTGTCGGGCTGATCTTGCAGCCCGGGGTGGTCAGCACACGCTGGAACAAGGTTTTTTTACCGGCCTGGATCAGCGGCTTGTCGTCCGCCTGGGACAGTGGGCTGATGCACAGCGCCAACAGTGCGGCGCTACTCAGCAGGAAACGATTCACAGAGGAGCGCATCACTTCTGCAACTCCTCAAAACGCTGTTTGGCTTCGGCGTTATTTGGATCCTGGGTCAGGATCGTCTCGTACCAGTAGGCGGCGGTGGCATTGTCCGCCGTCGGGAAACACTCGCTGGCCTTCAGGTATTTGGGGTCGTACTCGCGGGCATAGGCATTGGCGATCAACGCATCACCGGCCTGGGCGCGGTTGGCGTACAAGCGTTGGGCGACACCGCAGTGCTTGCCGGCCTTGGCCTGATTGATGATCTCCAACAATTTGGCGCTGTCCGGCGCCGCCTTGATGCAGGTCTGGACGAATGCCTCCCCATTGCACTTGAGCGTGATCGTGTCGTACGCCCTGCCATAGGGATAGGTGAAGCACACTTGTGCACTAACGATTCCTGGCCCGACGCCGTCCTTGATCTCGTCAGGCAGCGTCATACCAAGTTCGGAATGACCTACGATATCCGGTCGGACGTCTTTCAAACCCGGCCTGATCATGTTGAAAAGCGCTTCCAGCATCGGTGTGGAAGAACCGACGTTCTGGCTGTTGCGAATAATGTCGTAGTACAGCTCGTTGACTCGGGCGTGGTTTAGTCGACCCACAGGAATACGCATTTCAATAGGGGCGTTCGGGTTGCCGACAGGCTTGCTGTCCAGAGGTGCCGACTCACCCTTGAGCATCAGCACGATGGTATCGGTCGGATCAACCGTGCCTGCCCGTGGCGGATCGATTCGAACTCTTGCGCCCAGACCGTCGGGCACCAGATTGTAAATGGCAAGCGGGACACCGATGTGCGCACCGATAACTGGAATAGTGGCGCCCTGCACGCTAGGAGGTGCCAGCACCAGTATGGTGTTTTGCGGTGAGGTAGGCGTATTCATGTCGATGCTCCAGCGAGGTGGGGACGAAAGGAGTTATCAAACACCGCGATTTCGGGACGGGCCTCATCACACCGCGAAAAGAGCAATTCGTCACCTGTCAGATCTGACAGGTGAGCGTGGTTTTACGACCAGCGGTCATGAATCGAATGCGCGTGCCTTTCCCGCAGAAACAAAAAACGGCCCGTGAAGGGCCGTTTCAGTTGCAGAGGCTTACAGGCTCTCGTCAGCCTTCAACTCCAGATTATCCAGCCCCCGATTCACCGCCAGTTCCCCCAGCGTGATCAGTTGCGCAATCCCCAACAGCACATGCCGCTGCGACGCATCGAGCATTCCGGCGAAGTCGTTGGCCATGACTTTGGCCGAGGTCAGGGTTTCGGTAAATAAATGCGTCCCCTTTTCTGCCCTTTTCAAAGTAAGTGCCCCCGTTTTTCCAGGGTTTCAGGCTCACGGCGACAATGCAATGACTTTCACCGTACTGTTTTCAATGCAAGTAACAAAGCCGCGAGTATCATCCCTGGTAGTCACAATCTTGATAGGTCGCGGCTCAACCGCAGTCGTGTCAGTGACCTCTCCCATTTCAATATCGATAGTGGTGACACTCCCCGTTGTATGGCCAACGCAATACAGGTGAGTGCCTGCGTGGTTCAAACCGATACTGTGTATTGGTGGCGTCACTCGTATAGTTTTGATCGGCGTCCATGTATACGCATTAAATTGCAAGACCATGCCTTGAGTGTTACTGGATCCACCGACAAAGATGCTATTTCCGTCTACACTTTCCGCGACGTCATAGGCCAAGAAACCTACGGGAATTGTCTTGGTAACAGCCAAATTCGGTATATCAATTTCTGAAACAGAGCTAGGCACAGTAAGTCCGGCATTGACAACGTAAATCCGAGTCCCGTCTCGCGATCGGGCAATTCCCCGGGGATAGATACCGACAGATATGGTTTTTACGACGACCTGTTTGTTCAGGTCAAGCACTGCGACCGTATGGCCATTCCAAGTAGAGACAAACGCTTGGTCTCCCTTCTCACTAAGCACTATTCCTATTGGTGTCCCTGTCACAGTAATTCTGCCGATCGTCAACAACGTCTCCGCATTCACAACCAAAACCGCGTTGTTACTCGCACAGACATAGATTTGTGTGCCATCAGGACTGAATGCGAGATCGTGGCTCCCTTGCTCTGCCAGTGTTTTGTTCAATCGCACCGTTGCGGTTGCAACGTCGATCAAATACAGGGAAAAACTGCACTGTACACATACCGTGGTGCCATCTGGACTCATCTTGATCCCATAAGGAGCATCGCTCAGGCGAATCAACCCAACCGGTGTCTGCGCCACAATGGTCAACACGGCATTCGCAGTCGCCCCCTCGCTGACAGCCTCAATAGAAAATGTTCCCACCCCGCTACCCGCCGTCACTCCAGCCAACACGACCTTCCCATTCGCATCCGTCGTAAAAATGCCTACATTTGAACCGCCTGGAAACGTCGATCCCTGCGGTAAAGTCACGGTGACGATTTTCCCCGCAGTCGGTTTTCCCGCTTCCGTGACAACCAGTTCAATACCCGTCACTTGCGCGCCGGCAGTTGCGGAGTAAGGAGCATTGAGAAACGCCACCACGACATCAACTTCCACTGTCAACAGACGCACATTGGAATAAGTGTTGGTGGGGTGGTACCGCGACTTGGCATACAAACGCCGCGGGCCCACCGGTACGGTGATCGTACACAGCCAATCCCCGGCCGGACTGACGGTTTCGATGCCTTTGGACACCGCGCTCGGACCACTTCCATCATAAATCTCCACTTGCTGGAGTTGATGCGCCTTGCCTTTGAGGGTAAGTGTCGTGCTGGGCGTGGTGGCGTTCGGAGGCACTTCGTTGTTGTTCTGGTCCAACACGTTGGTCAGCGTGGGAACAATGAGCTGTTGGTTGGCGGTCACAGTGATAGAAGTCGTCGCCGACAGACCAGTGTTAGCCAATTGATCATGCGCGATCCCGAAAACGTTGTGGGTGCCGTCGCCGATCTGCACGAGGTCCGCAGCCGTGAGGGCGTAAGTAAACTGGGTGGCCGGATGAACGAAGGGTATATCTCTACTCCAAGTCCCCACGGTCAGCCTCACCTTGTCATATTCGCGTCCGTAGGTACGGGTGAACGAGAACGTCGACGTCTGTCCCGGGCCGACGCTGAGTGGATGGCTGACGCTGACCTTCGGCGCGGGGGAATTGAACAGGACATTCAGTATCGGCGTGGATTTTTCGGTATTTCCACTGACTCGAGTCACCTCGTACCACAGCTTATTAAGCCCATCCATCAACAATCCCCACGGTGCCTCCAGTTCAATGCGCTCGTTCTCCTCGCCCTTTTTTATGACCTTGACCACCGACGTCGAATTGCCGTTGACCCAAAGCCTCACGGAGTCACCTGCTGCCATTGGAGCGGACAGCAGCCCGACCGGATCGATCACCATGTACAGGTCGGTCAACAGCGAATAAATGCTAAGGGGTATACCGAGATCATAGAGTCCCAGCGGCAGCACGTTCGTTTGCGCTCCGGGAATGGCCATGGGATACAGCACGAGCAGGGCAGTTGCCTGCGCCGAGTTGGCGTAAATGTTCATATCGCTCTCCTGGCATGCGGTGAGGAGCTGTCTTCAGGTCAAACCTCATGACACAGCGAAAGGGGACAATTGTCACCTGTCAGATCTGACAGGTAAGCGTGGTTTTACGACCACCGGTCATGAATCGAATGCGCGTGCCTTTTCCCGCAGAAACAAAAAACGGCCCGTGAAGGGCCGTTTCAATTGCACAGGCTTACAGGCTCTCGTCAGCCTTCAACTCCAGATTATCCAGCACTCGATTCACCGCCAGTTCCCCGAGCATGATCAGTTGCGCAATCCCCAACAGCACATGCCGCTGCGACGCGTCGAGCATTCCGGCGAAGTCGTTGGCCATGACTTTGGCCGAGGTCAGGGTTTCGCAGGCGTTGGCCAGCAATTCTTCGCTGTCGATGCCGGGGGCGATTTTGTAGATGGTGTTGGGCTTGAGCGCGGGTTTGCGCGGCAGGAACGGGTTGAGGTAATGGTCGAGGGCGCGTTCGGCGGCTTCGTGGAATTTCTTCGAATCGAGGGATTCGTAGGGTGTGGTTGTGTCGGTTTCGGGTGGGTTTGGTGTTGGTTTGATCATGGTGAAGCTCCTTGATTGATGGAGCTGCAACCGTTCGCGGTCAAACGAATGAAGGTGGCAGCTGTGCGCGGGTTGACCGACCGGAAATCAAGGGATCCGGCACACCCGAAGGTGTCCCACGCACAGCCACCGCGACACGATGGTTCAGAAAGAAATCTGAAACCGGTCTTGGGGCACTGGCGCGCCTTGATTGAGTCGGACGGTCAAATCCGATCGCTGATTCGTCAGCGACCCGGAAACGATAAGCCCCGCCACCAAGGCGCACAAGCCGGCCGATTCTGGCGTACGTGTAGGCAAAAGCGCAAGGCGCTGTAGCTTTCTGGAAATAACCTTAAACATCTTTAAACCAACTTGCCAAAACAGCACGTGCTCATTAGATGCGCCAACTCCAGCAGCACAGTTATTTATTGATGTATCAAGTAACAACTATCCCTACTCGCCCCACAACTACACAATCAGACAGATATAGCCAACCACCCCGCCAACCCCGCAAGACAGCGACTTCCTTACGATTGAAAGACAATCCTGAAACAGTTGGTATATCAAACAATCCACCACTTTCTCCATCGCGCTTTACTCTCCAAGCGCCAGCCGCCTGACGCCAGACAGCCAACTAACGAATGTTTATTTTTTATATATCAACGAGCCATCAGAAAATGGATTTTAACTAATGCTATCCAACGACAATAAAGCCGCGTATTCCGCCGACACACTTCAAAAGCAATCCGTTGCTCAAACAATCACCGACTTCATTGCCAATCAATACGCCATCGAAAGTCTCGGCTGGGCATGGAACCAGATTCTTGTTCGCGGTGTAGAGGACAGTGCATTCGATCAGACGCATCGTCTTGGCAAAATCTCGTTGGCGATACTCGTGCGGCGTCCCGAGTTCAAGGCGCTGCGTGAGCGGCGCAACATGCCGCAGAACGCGATTTTTCTGGTAGATGACAATGGCCGTTTGTATTTCTCTTACAGGAATCTGATCTCCAGCAAGGATCATCCGAGCGCGGAATACGTTTCGCCCCGGGACATCACTACCGAAGTCGCCGGGCTGACGGATTTTGCAGAGGAACTCAGGCTGTTGGCCAAAATGGCCAAGCTGAGTGGCGGCTGGGTAACCAGCGGAGACGAGATCGTTGTCGCCCAGTGGCTGCGCTTCCAGAAACTGCAAGTACCGGATAATGAGCAAGACACACGCGGCCTGCTTGATCTGCTGAACTTTTCGACATTGCCCGCGCGTTCCAAGTACGCAAACTATTGGGAATTGCTGGACGCTCCTGACGATTCTGTTTTCCAACTGAATGAACAGCGCCGGGCAATTATCAAGCAGGTGACAAACGATCTCACCGGCGGTGATGCGCGGCTGGTGGAGGTCTTTGGCGCCCACTTGAAACTTGAAAGCGCCTCGGCGGACGGCTTCTCCAACAGCAGCGACTATCGCCTGCAACGCTTGATTGAAACTACGGTTTGGGCGTCCGGGCAGGCTCAGGACTACTTGCAGGCATTGGGTTGGTTTACTCAAGAAGGCGCATCAAAGCCGTCACCTGAATTTATCGAGCAACTGATTATTGCGACGCTTCTACTGGATTTCGATCCAGACTTAGACGCTGCGAATACTCACTTCGCTGGCTTCGATCTGTATTCGCGAGAGTATTTCAAGCGCCATCCATCCCATGTAAAGGCACGACTGGAAAAGCATCTGATCGGTAACCTGGACGTGGACTTTCTGTTCGCCCCGCTGGTGGCGGAAATGGTCCTCGGCGGTATGGCGCCGGAGTATCTGTTTGCCGACTGGCCGTCCAGCCTGCAAATGGGCACGCCGGCGTGGGTGGTTGCCACTCAGGCTGTGCATCTGGTCGAAGCGCTGATTCCTGGCGCCAGCCGCAAGATGACCTATCAACATCTGATGGGCTTCAGCCAATCGGCCAAAGCCATGGCACCGCTTGCCGCATTGCAGGCTGAAGGCGCGGTCGATCCGGTGGTCAGCTGGGCATTGATGAACGGACTGGTCGTGCGCGATGCAGAAGGCAATCTGAGCCCGGAACTGGTCGCACTCGCCACTCGCGAATACGACCATTACATCACCATGATGCTGGAAGCCGCCGAAAGGTTTTCCAGACCGTTGCCAGATCGCAGACAACTTGCCCTGCAAGAACTCAAGGTGCAGGAACAGAACTGCGATCCCGACGAGTTGCTGGTCAAAGTGCGCGGCAGCGGCGGCGGTGCCGGGCGCCAGGTTTCGGTACTCGATCTGTATATGGGCGACGAACTGCACACCCAGGATTGGAACCGCAAAAAAGGCCCGAGTATTTACGAGGCCTTCCCCGATCTGGTGAACCTGACACCGGTTCCCGAACTATATGAAGATGCCACCGGTACGCACTTCGAGGCGATTCTTGAGGGCCTGACGCGGAATATCCAGATCGCTATCTCCCAACTTGATCCGGAAGATGCGGCATCGATCGAACTGGGGGCTGTGGGTGTCTACTGCGTACAGAAACTCGACTATCGACCTCAGAGAGCCACGCAAGGTGGAGGGGTAGCCGGGGGGTTTTGGGCTGCTGGCGAAACGGGCCGTTACGGCGTTGTGATCTGCGTGCAGGATAGTTACGCCATCAAATGTTTTGAGTTGTTTCCACTGCGAATGGAGTGTCGATTTAGCTCCAGCCTTGAGGATATTTTCAGCCCGCTCGTGTCCGGGAGCTACGTTGACCTCGACACCCGCTTCGTCGAAAAGAAAGAGTTCGAAGGAACAATCCCGCTTGACTTGCAGGCCTACCTGAAAAACGTTGCGCCGAAGAATAATCAGCAATCGCGGGTTCAGGTTCGCAGAATCGCGACACTGCCAGCAGATACCGCAGATGACTACAGTCCGGCACCCTACTTCCGCTCTGAGCGCATCGCAGCGCTGGCCCGGCTAATTGCCGCAGCAAATCCGTACATCACCCAAAAAGAGATCCACCAACTGGGTCTTCAGCAGACCACGCGGGAAAAGGCGATTGAAAAGACCGAGGCCATCTTCAACGTTATCCTCAACCTGATCATTCCCTTCAAGGGGTGCGTGGAAGGATTGACTTCAGGTGATCCAAAAAAACACGGCGCCGCCATTTTCGACTGCATTGTCGACGCCGCAGTGCTGGCACTGACGTTTGTGGCCGCACCAGTTGCCATTGCCGCCGCCACCAGCAAAGCCGTGACCGTTGCCGGCAAGCTGCTGTCGGCCTCGCGGGTGTTGGCAAGCCTGGCACTGAGCCTGTTCAACCCGTTGTCGGGACTGCCGCAGTTGCTCAAGGGCGGCGGCAAACTGCTCGGGCGTGGCGTGGCCAAGTTGAGCGGGCATACACTTTCTGTCGCACGTCAGGCACGCCAGCAACTGCGTTTTCTGACCGGCGCCAACAGCTATGACCTGATCAAGGCAATCGAACATACCGGTTCGGCTTCGCAAGCCCGCATGTCGCTGGACACGGTGGCGCATGCGCGTGCACTGCTGAAAAGTGATGCTATCGAAACCGCGCAACAGGTTGTGGCGCGTCTCAGTGAAAAGAACTTCACGTTGCCAAAGGGTATTCCAGATACGGAACTGCGCCACCTCGCCAACAACGCCGTTAAAGAAACCGCTTACCAATACAAACAGGCCAACGATCTGGAATCGCTGATCGGTCGCCCGGCGCTGGACGAGTTGACCGACGCGTTCATAAAAGGTCATCCCCTGCAGTTCAACGATGTGCGCAATACCGCGCAGAGTTACGCAGAAACCCTGGCCGACCTCTACGGCCTTGAGGCCAAAAAAGCCCGATACATGACGGACTACCAGCAAGGCGTCCTGAAACAGGATCTGGGCAAAGCGCCTTATAGCGACGTAATGCCGGAGGCTGCTTTCAATCCGCTGGGCTACACCGATCAATCGCAAAGAGCAGCGGCGTGGATGTTGAAAGGCTCGACCTCCGACGGTAATGACTTTGAAAATATTCTCGGGGTTTTGCGCGAGTTCACCAGCAACAACGCGCCTTTGGCCGATCCGACTGTTATCCGGGAGATCCACCGCAGACTGGTACCGGAGGCTGTCGGACGGGTGCGCGATGCGGGCTCCCCAACCAAGTACGGCAGCAGTCCCACCGGTTTCTCCTTGCTGGAACAGCACCTGAAAACGCTGGACGCGAGCCATCCGCACTTTGATAAACACCTGCTCGCGGCCGTGGTCGGTTTTCAGGGATTTGGCGACGGCAATGGACGTACGGCAAGTGCGTTGTATTCGATCATTCAACTGCGGCGGAACGGGTTCAACGCCCTGCCACCCCACGTATTTGCATCACTCAACGGAATATTCTGATACAGCATCGGAAAATGGATTTTCAATGATTACTTCAACAGACAACCAGACATACACGCCCACCAATACACTTCAGAAAAAAAATACAATCCAGACAATCAGCAACTTTATTGAAGACAAGTCCGTTATTGAACGCCTTGGCTGGGCCTGGAACGAGATCCTTGTCCCGTGCATCGAAGACAGTGCTTTTGACCGAATCCATCGCAGTGGCAAGGTTTCTCTGTCCATACTTCTGCGCAGTGACGAGTTTCACTTCGTCCGGGCTCGACGCAAGATTTCGGATGATGCACTTTTCCTGGTGAACGAGCATGGCCGGCTGTTTCACAGCTATCGAAACATGGTTTCCAGCAATGACCGGCCCGCGATCGCGTTTGTGTCTCGTCAAGACATCACCGCCGATGTTGCAGGTCTGGCGGATTTCGATGACAACCTTCAGCTATTGGCCAAAGTCGCCGCATTAAGTGGCGGCTGGATCATCACCGGCGATGACATCACTGTCGGCCAATGGCTGCGCTTCCACGGACTGGACATCCCGGACAATGAACAAGACACCCGGGGCCTGCTGGACCTGCTGAACTTCTCGACATTGCCTGAGCAACCGAAATACGGAAACTGCTGGGAAGTGCTGGATGCACCCAACGCTTCGCCGTTCAAACTGGACGACAACGCACGCTCAATCATTCGTGATGTGAACCATCGCTACTCGTGGCAAGACGACCTACTGGTGCATATCCACGGCCGGCATTTAATGCTGGCAAGCACTTCGGCAGACGGTTTTTCCAACAGCGAGGACTTTCGCCTGCAGCGCTTGATTGATGGCGCCGTAATCAACTCCAGGCAAGCAAAAGAATACCTCGACGCATTGGGTTGGTTTGCCGGGGAGACCGCGAAACCAGCATCTCCCGAATTGATAGAGCAGCTTTTGATTGCAGCACTGCTGCTCGATCTCGACCCGAACCTGGATGCGGCCAACACCCACTTCGCCGGGTTCGATCTTTATTCGAAAAGCTTCTTCAGACGCCACCCCGACGATGTACGGGCGCAATTTGAAAAACACCTGATCGACAGCGTCAAACTCGACAGTCTGTTCGCGCCGCTAGTCGCACATATGGTCCTCGCCGGCATGGCGCCGGAATATCTGTTTACCGACTGGCCGCAGAGCATGCGAATGGGCACACCCGCCTGGGTGGTTGCCACACAGGCCGTGCACCTGGTCGAAGTTCTGGTGCCAGGCGCCAGCCGCAAGATGAATTATCAACATTTGATGGGTTTCACCCAATCCATAAAAGCCATGGGGTCATTGGCAGCGCTGCATGCCGTCGGGTCCGTAGACCCGGTGGTCACCTGGGCGTGGATGAACGGGTATGTCACCCGCGACGCAAACGGCAGTCTCAACCCGGATGCTGTAGTTCGCGCCGCGCGCGAATACGAACGCTACATCGACATAATGATTGAAGCTGCCGCCAGGTTTTCCACACCTCTGCCGGATCGTCAACAACTTGCACTGCAGGAGTTGAAGTCCGAGGCAGCGGAGTGCAATCCGCATGAGCTACTGGTCAAACATCGCGGTACCGGAGGAGGTGCCGGCAGGACAGTTTCGGTGCTCGACCTTTATATGGGTGATGAACTTCACAGAGAGGATTGGGACCGCATCAAAGGCAGCAGCATCTACCAATCTTTCCCGCGCCTGAGCGAACTGTTTCCTGTTGCCGAGTTGTATGCAACGGCGACTTCCAGTCACTTCAATATCATCGTGGGTGGGCTGCTGCGTAACATTCAGATCGCCATTTCACTACTGGCTGAAGAAGATGCGATATTCCTGCAACACGGCGCGGTCGGCGTTTACTGCGTGCAAAAAATCAAAATCAAACCCGAAAAATCCAACGGACGAGGCGGCATCAGTCCTGCTACCTATACTCCGGGAGAAACAGGTCGTTACGGCATCATTCTGTGCGCGCAGTACCTCGACGGTATCAAGTGCTTTGAGTTGTTTCCGCTGCGCATGGAATGTCGCCACAACCCGCAACTGGAAGCGTTCTTCGCACCTCTGGTTTTCGGTGATTACTTCAATTTCAACACTCACTTCGTCGATCAAAAACAGCTTCAAGAGGTTCCCATTGATCTGAACGCCTACTTGCAGAACCTGGCTCCAGGACCAGACTTCAAACGCAGGATTCATGTACGCAAGATCGGCGCATTCGCCGCTGGCACTGCAGAAACGTACGATCCGACACCTTTTTTCCGCTCTGCGCGCACGCAAGAGCTGGCCAGATTGATCTCTGAAAAGAACCCGTACATCACCGAGAGCGAAATTCATCAACTGGGTTTGCAACAGACGGAACGGGAAAAAGCCATTGCGAAAACCGACGCCATCTTCAATATCGTTCTAAACCTGATCATTCCCTTCAAGAGCTGCGTGGAAGGACTGACTTCCGGTGACCCGAAAAAACACGGCGGTGCGATTTTTGACTGTATTGTCGACGCAGCCGTGTTGGCGCTGACCTTCGTCGCCGCACCCGTTGCAATCGCTGCGGCCGCCACCAAAGCAGCAACCATCGCGGGCAAACTCCTTGCGGCGTCACGCATATTGGCGAGCACGGCCATCAGCCTGTTCAACCCGATTTCCGGATTGCCACAACTGCTCAAGGGCGCTGGCAAACTCCTCGGGCGCGGCGCGGTAAAGCTGAGCGGACAAGCACTCGAACTTGCCAACCAAGCCCGACAGCAACTGCGGTTTTTGAGCGGCGCCAACGGCTACGACCTGCTCAAAGCGATTGATCACACCGGCTCGGCGGCCCAGGTACGCATGTCGTTGGACACCGTCGCCCACGGGCGTGCGTTGCTGAAAAGCGATGCAATTGAAACCGCCCAACAAATCGTCACGCACTTGAGCGAAAAGAACTTCAAGTTGCCCAAAGGGGTTACCGAAACAGAGTTAGGCCATCTGGCCAATAACGCGGTCAAGGAAACCGCGTACCAATCGAAACAGGCAGGTGACCTGCAATCCTTGATCGGTCGCCAGGCGCTGGAAGAGCTTACGGAGGCGTTCGTAAAAGGCCACCCCGTTCAGCTCAACGATGCACGCAGCACTGCCCAGAGTTACACCGAAACCCTGGCGGTGCTGTACGAACTCGAAAGCAAAAAGGCCCGATATATGAAGGGTTACCAGAAGGACGTTCTGACATTTGATCTGGGCAGGCCGCCCTACAACGACGTGATGCCGGATTCACTCTTCAATCCAATGGGCTACACCGATCACTCCGAGAGAGCAGCCGCCTGGATGCTCAACGGCTCAACGTCCAACGGAAACAACTTCGATAATGTCGTGAACGTTTTACGCGAGTACACGGCCAACAAGGCGTCCTTGACCGATCCAGCGGTTATTCGCGATATCCATCGCCATCTTGTGCCGCAAGCTGTCGGCCGAGTGCGCGATGCGGGTGCGCCGACCAAATATGGCAGCAGCCCCACCGGTTTCGCGCTACTCGAAGAACATTTGCAGGCGTTGAACGCAAGTCATGAGCACTTTGATAAACACGTGCTCGCGGCAGTTGTCGGGTTCCAGGGTTTTGGCGACGGCAATGGCCGAACTGCCAGCGCGCTGTACGCGATCAGTCAATTGCGTCGCGACCAGTTCAAAGCCATGCCACCCCACGTTTTCAGGGAACTCAACGGCATTTTCTGATGTTCGCCATTTGAATGGATGACAAAGACCCGTACACCGCTAAGCGGCGTACGGGTCTTCTATGACCGGAGCTGCCCTGTGCAATCAAGCCAGACGCGGCACCGTGAAACGAAACTCGCTGCCCTGCCCCGGTTCACTCTCGGCGACGATCCGCCCGCCATGCGCTTCGACGATGCCTTGCGTGATGTACAGGCCCAGACCGGTGCCGTTCGGATTGCCTTCCTTCACTGTCCAGTATCGATCGAACACATGCGGCAGGTGATCCTTGGGAATGCCTTCGCCGCTGTCGCGCACGGTGAAGACGATCTCGTCGCCGACTGATTTGGCATGGACGTCGACCGTGCCCAGACGCGGAGTGAATTTGATTGCGTTGCCCACCAGATTCGACAGCACCTGAAACAGTCGCTCAGGGTCGGCATGAATGCTCAGGTCAGGATCGGCCTCGAACGAGATGCTTATGTCCTTGTCCAGCGCCAAAGGTGCGAGCAGCGCCTGCGCCTCTTCGAACATCTGGCTGACATCGAGTTTTTGCGGAGTGATGCTGTAGCGCCCGGCGTCGATTTTCGAGGTGTCGAGCAAGTCTTCGAGCAGCGTGTTCATGCGCCCGGCGGCCTGCTGCATGGTGTCGATCGCCGTGGAGATGCGCCGCGAGGTGTGCGGGCCATCCGAACTGAAGGCCTTCTGCATCATGCCGCAGAGCATGGAAATCACGGTCATCGGGTTGCGTAAATCGTGGGACACCACGGCGACCAGCTCATCACGCGCGCGCACCGCTTCCTGTTCGCGACGCACCTGGCGCGCCAGATCATTTTCCAGTGCCGAGCGGCGCAGGTCGTTGGCGGCGAACAGATCACCGTGGCTCCATTTGGTGGAAATTCCGGCCATCTCGACCTTCCAGATTTCGAACGAAGTGCGCGGGCGCAAGCGCAGGCCGGCGTCGGAGTTTTCCAGGTCCAACGGCTTTTCCGGGTTGCCGCTCCAGTTGATGTTCTCTTTGACTTCCGGGCGAAACCACAGCACGCCGTTGTCCACCGGTTTCGGCAGGCTCAGCGCGAGCACGCCGCTGGCCACCTGCTGAAACTGCGCGGCCGGCGGGTAAACGCTGGACAGGTGGTGACTGGAGAAAACCGGCTCGCCGTTTTCTTGCAGCCATCTGTGCAAGGCACGAATGTCTTCCGGCTCCGGGCAGTTGCCGTAGCGGTGCAACTGTTTGTCTTCGATGATCGCGATACCGCCGGCATTCGCCAGCGCCATGAGGATTTGCGGATGCTGCGCCAGACCGTCGAAGACATTCGACGGCGAGTCGATCATTGCCTGATTGAGCAGCGCCAGGCTCTCGACTTTCTCATCGCGCTGACGGCTGACTTCCAGCGCTTCCATCGCGCTGATCTGCAGCGACAACACCTGGCCGATGGTCTGGCAGGCAGTGCGCAATTCATGCGGAACGTGCAGCGGCTCGCGGTTGCCGCAGCTGATCAACCCCCACAACCGATCACCCTTGAGCAGCGAAATACTCATCGATGACAGCACGCCCATGTTTTTCATGTACTGGCAGTGGATCGGCGACACGCTGCGCAGGGTAGCGAAGCTCAAGTCGAGCGGGGTCTGGTTGTCCGGGCGCAATTTGGGCAGCAACGGCACCGGTTGATACGCCGCATCCGGAATGATCCGCAGCCAATTGGTGCGGTACAGCTCACGCGCCTGCGCAGGAATGTCGGACGCCGGGAAAAACAGACCGTTGAAAACTTCCATCGATGGGTCGGAGGCTTCGGCGATGACCTGACCGTGGCCCTCCTCCTCGAAACGATAGATCAGCACCCGGTCGTAACCGGTCATCGCCTGTATTTCCTTGACGCTGATGTCGTACAGCGCCTGCAGGCTCTTGGCCCCTTGCAGGAGTTGCAACATCCGGCCGAGGTGGGTGTGCTTACCGGCGACGTTGCGCGGCTGGAAGTTCTCGACGTGGATTTCCAGCTCCAGAATCAGCACGCCCTGATGGCGGTGCAGCAGCGCGTCGAACGCAGTGCCATTGAGGCGCAACAGCAGCAGCGACGGGTCGGACAGGCTCGGCTGCTGCAAAGCTTCGCGCACTTGGCCGGCGTAGGTCTCGCCGATCAGGCTATCCAGCGGTTGACCGATCACCTCTTGCGGCGCTCGCCCGAGCAGGGTTTCAACGTTGGCGCTGACCTGAACCACTTCCAGCGCAGGTTCGCTCAGGGTCAGCAGCAGGCCGTGCGGCTGGATCGCACCGGGAAAACGGATCGGCTCGTCGGCGCAGTTGGCCAGCAACTCTTCAAAGGCTTGTTGGTCTTGCGGGGTCATACCAGAACCTCCTGGCTTTCGAGCCAGTGTTCGAAACAGCTGAATGTGGATTGCGCAGCGGCGACAACGCTTTTGCGCTCGTCGGCGTCCAGCGAGCACGTGCCCAGATACTCGATGAATTCGCGCCAGCGGCGGCCGGTGGCAGCACCATAGATGTCGAGGAACGCCGCGCCGTTGTCGGCTTCGAGACTCAGCTTTGCGGCGATCTCACGGCGCAGGATCTGCCCGCCGAGCGTCGCGCCTTCCAGTACGTACAACACGCCGAGGCATGCAGCGCTGGAATCAATAACGGGCAAGTTGCGGCAGATCGGCAAGTCTTGCAACGCTTGAGTCTGCATGCCCAGGGCTTGCAGGTCTTTGAGCAGCGTCAAAGCTTTCAAGCGCGGTGCCAGATCAAAATCAGCAGGAATCGACTGACTGTCCTGCAAGGCACTTTCCAGCGGTCGATAGAAACCGTAATAGGCCTGCATCAGCCGCATAAAAGCGTTCAAATCGAGAGCATCGGAGAAGAAAGGAAGGCGTTTTTCCAGTGCGATGTGCAGTTCGGCAGTGCCGGCGCGCAAATCTTGCAACACCGGGGGCACATAAACCTCACGGGCCTTTGCTTGCATGTATATCGCTCGTAAAGGGCCGCCTGGGGCCATGAAGGTATGTAAAAGCGTGGCGCGGATCTTACACGGCAGCGCGCTCTTTCTGACCGGGCGGACGGTTTTTTCTGACCAACTACCGCCCTCCGTGATGGCTCAGAGTTAGCAAAGTGCCATAAAGTTCGATCGACCTGTACCGCGACACTTCACCATGGCTGTACGGGTCAAGCTCGCATCTGCCCGTGATAAAAATAGCGCTCAGCCAATGGAGCGCGCGTCATGGATCTCGCCACCCTCGCCATTTTTCTCCCGGCCTGTTTCGCACTGAATATGGCCCCCGGCCCGAACAACCTGCTGTCGGTAAGCAACGCCACCCGCTATGGCTACCGTCGCGCTTGCATGGCGGGAATCGGGCGGTTGTTCGCGTTTGCCGGAATGATTGCGCTCGCCGCCGCCGGTTTGTCTGTGGTGCTGCAAACGTCGGAATGGCTGTTCTCGGCGATCAAGATCATTGGCGCAGGGTATTTGCTGTATCTGGCGTGGCAGCTATGGCGCGCCGATCCGCATGCGCAGGACATCGTGACCGGCGCCACGGCTGGAATGGTCGCGCTGGCCCGGCAGGAGTTTTTTGTAGCGGCCGGCAATCCGAAAGCGATTCTGCTTTTCACCGCGTTTCTACCGCAGTTCGTTGACCCGACTCGACCGATTGCCGGGCAATTCGCGGTGCTCGGGACGTTGTTTCTGTTGCTGGAATGGATCGCCATCAGCGCCTACGCCTACATGGGCCTGCACATGCGCCGCTGGTTCGCCGAACCGCGCGGCAAGCGGATCTTCAACCGCTGCTGCGCAGGGCTGCTGTCAGCGGCGGCTTCCGTACTGCTGCTGGCCAAGCGTGCCTAGGTTTCGGACGCGCCTTTGAGCTCGACTTGATTGCCGTCCGGGTCGAAGCAATACAGCGACAAGCCGCTGCCTTCAGCGCCGAAACGCAGTGCGGCTTTCTCGACTGTCAGGCCGAACGACTGTAGATGAGCGATCAGCACCTGCTCATCGAATGGCTCGATGCGCAGGCAGAAGTGATCGACATTACGCCGTTCGCTACCGGCAGCGGCACCGCCCTTGCGGCCGATTTCACCGTCGATGTCGACCAGGTCGATCATCGAAGTGCCTGCGCGCAAATGCACCAGGCCGAGCTTTTCCTGACGCTTGACCACCTCAGCCCCGAATACCAGCTGGTAGAACTCGATGCTGCGTTGCATGTTTTCGACACGCAGTACGATGTGATCGATGTGTTGGATGATGAATGGATGCATGACGTGATTCCATTGATGCACAGGCTTTGACTGTAGAACAAGGCCATCAAAATTCATTGTCGATTTTTCGGTGGAGCTATCGAAAACCTGGATTTATGCTCAGCCCATGAACATACAAACCGCCATGCTGCCGCCCCACGCCGAAATGGTTCGCGCCATGCTCGAACGCGACACTGCCTATGAAGGCGTGTTCTTCACGGCGGTGAAAACCACCGGGATTTTTTGTCGCCCAAGCTGCACCGCGCGCAAGCCGAAACCGGAGAACGTCGAGTTCTTTGCGCATGCCGACGAGTGCATGTCTGCCGGTTATCGCGCTTGCCTGCGCTGCAAACCGCTGGACGCCGCCGCCATCGCGCCGGACTGGGTGCAACGGCTGTTGCAAGCCGTGGATGCCGATCCGGAGGTGCGCTGGAGCGATGCGCAATTGCTCGCCGAGGGCATCGAACCGCTGAAGCTGCGGCGCTGGTTCAAACAGCATTTCGGCATGACCTTCCACGCCTGGCTGCGCACACGGCGTCTGGGCATGGCGCTGGGCGGGATTCGCGAAGGTACGTCCATCGACCACGCGGCGTTCGAGTCCGGGTATGAATCGCTGAGCGGTTTTCGCGATGCGTTTCAAAAGTCTTTTCACATTACGCCGGGGCGCGCCGGCTCGAGTGAACCGCTGCTGTTCACTCGCCTGACCACGCCACTGGGGCCGATGATCGCCATGGCCGAGCGCCGGGGACTGGTGCTGCTGGAGTTTCTCGACCGCCCGGCGCTGACTCGCGAAGTCGAAGAACTGCAGAGCCGGCATGGCTATGTGGTCGCACCGGGACATAACGCGCATTTGCAGCAGATTGAAAGCGAACTGGCGCAGTACTTCGCCGGCAAGCTCGACCAATTCAGCACACCGCTGCACCTGCCGGGCAGCGAGTTCGCCCGGCAGGTCTGGGCCGAACTGCTGCAAATCCCCTATGGCCACACCAGCACCTATGGCGCCATCGCCGCACGTCTGGGCAAACCTGGCGCGAGCCGTGCGGTAGGGCTTGCGAATGGACACAATCGGCTGTCGATTGTGGTGCCGTGTCATCGGGTGATCGGCGCGGACGGCTCGCTGACCGGCTATGGTGGTGGGCAACCGCGTAAGGCGTTTCTGCTCAGGCTCGAGAATGCAGCGCTGCAGCTCAGGCAACCATTGGCTTTCTGATGACCGATACATATCAAACGGCAAGTACATTTCTCGCAGGGCTGGATGCCGACTGGCAGCGGCATATCGCGGCCATCGGCCCGTGTCTGCATCAGCCGCATCCGGCGCGGGATCCTTATGAATCGCTGGTGCGCGCGATTGCCTACCAGCAACTGCATGCCAAGGCGGGCGATGCGATTGTCGGACGGCTGGTGGGATTGTTTCCTGATCAGACGTTTCCGCGTCCGGAGCAGATTCTGGCAACAGATTTCGCCAGCCTGCGCGGCTGCGGGTTTTCGGCCGGCAAGATTGCGACGATTCAGGGGATTGCTCAGGCGACGCTGGATGGCGTGGTGCCGGATTACGCTACCGCTCTGGCCATGGATGATGAGGCGTTGATTGAACGTTTGGTCAGCCTGCGCGGGGTTGGGCGCTGGACGGTGGAGATGTTGTTGATCTACAGCCTGGAGCGGATGGATGTGTTACCGGCGGATGATTTTGGCGTGCGCGAGGGGTATCGGCGATTGAAGGGGTTGCAGGTGCAGCCTGCGCGTCGGCAGATGATTGAAATCGGGTTGGCGTGGAAGCCTTATCGGACGGTAGCCGCATGGTATTTGTGGCGGGTGGCCAAGCCCTAGACCGCGTTATCGTTCATCGCTGGCAGGCTAGCTCCCACAAGGTTTTCAGCGAACATCAGCATTGAGTTCCAGCACGAAAACTTGTGGGAGCTGGCTTGCCAGCGATGGCGTCCGCACTATCGATACTTCACTTCACCCGAAAATCATTTTCATCTCTTTATCCGAATAATTGTAATTCCAGCGCAACTCGGTGCCCGCCGGAATATCTTCCGTGGCGAACAGCGCATTCAACATGTACGGGCGGCTGACCAGCCTGTCGCCAATCAGCATGTCCGCCTCGACTTTGAATCCAACGATCTGCGTGTTGTAGCCGTCCCTCAACTGGCGGATCGGCTTGCCCTTGGCGTCGTACTCAAAATTCGAATTCAGGCGAGAAATGATGTTATCCCCGACCACGACCACCGGTTCTTCAACGAAGTGGCCTGGTCCGTAATGCACGTAAGACCCGGCCAGCATGGTGAAAGTCTGTTCCACACGCCGGATCAACCGAACCGGGCTGAGTGTTCCGCCATAAAGCCCCAAGGCTTCACCCTTGCTGATGCGCCTGTTGGCCACCACCATCGACTGCCCGATCAGGCCGCGTTCTCCCGGTACGTTTACGTCCTCCTCAGTGAAGGTACGCAGTTCGAGTTTTTCCTCGTAGAGCCTTGCGACGTCTTCAAAGCCTTCGAATTTGATATAGGGCTTGATCGGGCCCGAGGTGTATTTCTCTCCAGTGGTAAGCGTGACCATCGTTTCAAGTTTGCGAATCCGTACCGGCCGACCGAACGTGTCACGCAGCGGATATTTGCCGTTGTTGGCGCGGTTGTATGAACCCAGTTTATTGTCGCGGAAGGTGTAGCGCGCCTCATGCCGCATGAACGCAAGTTCCTGCTCGCTGAAGGGCTTGATCTGCATTGATTCCGACGCCAGTTCGTATACGTCCTCAGCAGAGTCGCTCCGGATATCGCCCTCCTTCGCATGCGGCACCGCCTCAAGCGTTGCCACGCTATCCTGGCGCGAATCCGGCCTGCCGAAACTGTCTGTGGCAAATTCATCCAGTGGATACCAGACGTCGCCGCCCCCGTCGCTGTCTCGCTCCAGCATCGGGCCGGAAGGATTGAGTTCGCTGGCCAGTTTTGCCCGGTACACACCGGTCTGCGGATCGGCGCCGACCTGAACGATGCCTTGCCCTGAGACTTCGGCGAACTGCCGTCCCTTGAACGACATCAATCCTTTTGCATCGACCTGCGCAAGCTGACTTGCGGCCCTCACCCGGTAAGCCTCCAATGGTCGTTGCACGGTTCCCGGCAAAGCGTCAGGCGCTGATAAAACATCGCGAAACGTCACCGTTACCGGTGGAGTGTCAATGTCAGAATCGCCGCGCTGCGGCGTCTTCACCGCAACGGCGAGGTGCTGTGGCGGCGTTGGGCCGAGATCAACGCTCGGTCGAATCAGCGGACCGGGTGCAGAATCGTCAACGGTGCGGGTGACGTGAATATCAACCGTGCCTGTGCCCTTGGTCGGCGGTTTCAGTGGCATTTTTTTCATCCTTGAAAGGTAGCCATCCCAGACCGTGCAAACCGAAACTGAAATGGTTGTCGGCGTCATTGCCGGTTCAAAATCCTGACCGAAAGCTATCAGACGCTCCCTCGACATTCCCACTGCAAAACCGCTTCAAGATGATTCTCGCAAAGCCCGCCGATGCGCGGCGGCGGAATCGGTCGTTTACATATCCGGGGATTCCCCTTTACTATCCAGCCACACCGGCACGGCGGGACATTCCCGCCGCCGACGTTTTCCGCCAACGGAAACACGCGTCATGAGCACGTATCTACAACAATTAAAATCGTTGAACGTCTCTACTCTGCGCGCCCTCTCTCACAGGGGCGGCGTATGAATCGTATCGTCAATCTCCCCATGGCCCTGCTCCGCTCCAAACTTCGTCACTCCGCACGCCCGCCGGATATCCGCTAGTCCCCTTCTTTTTTTGATATCCAAGCCAGACTGCCCGAGCTTTAGCCCGTTGCTGCGTCCGGCCCGAATCTGCGCGCCTGTGCGGCGCTCACGTGAGTGACATCCATGAAATTTGCAGCCCTTGAAGACGCCCGTACATTCCTCGATCAGAACCCCGATATCGACATGATCGAGCTGTTCATCCTCGACGCCAACGGCGTGCCGCGCGGCAAGCTGTTGCACCGCGAAGAACTGCTTGCCGTGTATGAAAGCGGCCGGCCGTTGCCAAGCACTATTCTCGGTCTGACCGTACAGGGTGACGACGTTGAGAACTCGGGACTGGTGTGGGACGTCGGCGATATCGACTGCCGCGCCTATCCGCTCGAAGGCAGTCTGGTGCGCCTGCCGTGGCGGCAGATTCCGACGGCTGCGGTGCAGGTCAGCATGCACCCGGAGCAAGGCATGCCGGCGAGCATTGCCGACCCGCGTCATTTGCTGATCCGAGTAATCGACCGCATGAAAGCCGAGGGCTTTCACCCGGTGATGGCCTGCGAGCTGGAGTTCTATCTGCTCGACGCAAAGCGCGATCACAATGGCCATCCGCAACCGGCGCTGGATGTCGACGGCGGCCGACCGAGGCACACGCAGGTTTACGGTTTGCGTGAGCTGGAGCAGATCGAACCGTTTCTCGCTGACCTCTACAGCGCCTGCAAACTGCACGGTATTCCGGCGCGCACCGCAATCTCCGAGTACGCGCCCGGCCAGGTCGAAATCACCCTGGAACACGGCGATGCGCTGGAGGCGATGGATCAAGCGGTGCGCTACAAACGACTGGTCAAAGCCATCGCGCACAAGCACGGCATGCAAGCGACGTTCATGGCCAAACCGTTCGATCATCTGGCCGGCACGGGGATGCACATGCACGTCAGCCTGGCCGATGGTGAAGGACGCAATCTGTTCGCTTCGGAGGATCCGGCTGGCACACCGTTGCTGCGTACCGCGATCGGCGGCATGCTCGCGTCGTTACTCGATTCGCTGCTGCTGTTCTGCCCGAACGCCAATTCGTACCGACGCTTTCAGGCCAACAGCTACGCACCCTTGGCGCCCACCTGGGGCGTCGACAACCGCACTGTCAGCCTGCGTGTTCCGGGCGGCCCCGCCAATACGCGGCACATCGAACACCGCATCTGCGGCGCCGACGCCAATCCGTATCTGGCGGCAGCGGCGATTCTTGCGGGCATTCATCGTGGGATCAGTGAGAGTCTCGATCCCGGCGAACCGGTGCAGGGCAATGGCTATGCGCAGGCGAAAGAACTGCTGCCGACCGATTGGCTGACCTCGCTGACGGCGCTGGAAAATTCGATGTGGGCGCGCGATGCCTTGGGCCAGGAATTTCTCGGGGTGTATCTGGCCGTCAAACGTGCGGAGTATCGCCAGTTCATGGCCGAAGTGGGTGAGCAGGATTGGCGCTGGTATCTGACTGAAGCCTGATTCCTTCCTCACCTTTTTGACTGGATGCTGACATGACCGAACGCACGAATTCCTACTACACCGCCACCCTCAACCGCGACACCGATTACCCGACCGTGCAAGGCCGACACAAGGTTGACGTGGTGATCATCGGCGGCGGTTTCACTGGCGTGGCCACCGCCGTCGAACTCGCCGAAAAAGGCTTGAAAGTCGCCATCGTCGAAAGCCACAAGATCGGCTGGGGCGCCACCGGGCGCAATGGCGGGCAAGTCACCGGCAGTCTGTCCGGTGAGGGCGCAATGCGAAAGCAGATGCGCCGCAAGCTCGGCGACGAGGTTGACGATTTCATCTGGAACCTGCGCTGGCGTGGGCACGAAATCATCAAAAACCGCGTCGCCAAGTACGCCATCGACTGTGACCTCAAGCACGGCCATTTGCATGCCGCGTACAAACCGAGCCACATGCCCGATCTGCGCAAAGACTACGAAGAAGCCGTACGCCGTGGCATGGCCGACGAAGTCAGCCTGCTTGATCGCAGCCAAGTGCGTGACTTGCTGCAAAGCGAGCTGTACCACGGCGCGATCAAGAACACCCGCAACATGCATTTGCACCCGCTCAACCTGTGCATCGGCGAGGCGCGAGCGGCTGAAAGCCTTGGTGCGCTGATCTTCGAGAACAGCGAAGTGCTGGAGATCATTCACGGCGCTACGCCCGGGGTGAGAACCGCCCACGGCCAGATCGATGCCAACCAGGTGCTGCTGGCCGGTGATGTCTATCACAAACTCGAACCGGGCCAGCTCAAGGGCAAGATATTCCCGGCCATGGGCGGCATCGTCACCACTGAACCGCTCGGCGCGCTGGCGAAGCAGATCAACCGCGAAGACCTCGCCGTTTACGACTGCCGTTTCGTCCTCGATTACTACCGCCTCACTGCCGACGGTCGCCTGCTGTTCGGCGGCGGCGCCAACTACAGCGGCAAGGATTCACGCGACATCGCCGGTGAACTGCGCCCGTGCATCGAACAGACCTTCCCCGCGCTCATAGGCGTGAAGATCGACTACCAGTGGAGCTGCGCGATGGGCATCGTGATCAACCGCATCCCGCAACTGGGCAAACTCTCGGACAACGTCTGGTACTGCCAGGGCTACTCTGGGCACGGCATCGCCACCACGCATATCATGGGCGAGATCATGGGCCGGGCAATCACCGGGCAGATGCAGCAGTTCGATACCTTCGCGCAGTGCCAGCACATTCGCGTGCCGATGGGTGATCTGCTGGGCAATCCGATGCTGGCTGCGGGCATGTGGTACTACCAGATGCTCGAAAAACTGCGCTGACCGAACAGGCCTCATCGCGGGCAAGTCGAATCGTCGCACCGCAGCTCCCACAGGGTTTGGGGTGTACCTGAGTTTTGAGTACACCTCGGACACTGTGGGAGCGGGCTTGCCCGCGATGAGGACATCGAATTCGCTGCAAATCTCAGCCCTGCAAGCGCTCGCACATACATTTCGATGATGAGCGTACACAGCCGATCAAACGCCGGGTATCAATGGCTTCGATCATTGGAATCAACACGCCGAATTTTTCATCGCGCCCCTGTCTGTTCAGAATGGCCCACATTCCAGACGACAAGGACCGCCCGCCATGAACCTCAATTTCGCCTTCGCCTGCATGATCGTTGTGTCGTTTGCCGTGGCCCTCGGCCACGCCTGATTCATTCGCTCACCACCCGCGCCTTGCGTACGAACAGAGCGTGGGCCTTCTCCCAGAAGTTGCCGCCGAGCACGAAGAAGCTGCCGATAAACATCAGGTCGCCGAGCAATTGCAGCTGCCACAAATTGGGCCGCAACCCTGGCCAGAAGTTATCAAAGTAGGGTTCGAGAAACGAGCAGAGCAGCGGCAGGCAAAACATCACCACGCCGATGCGGTGACGAATCGGCCCGACTTCGGCGACCGGCGTCGGGATCATCCCGGAAACGTATTTGCCGATCTTGCGTTTGAGTTCGGCAAACCCGGCCTTGCCCATCACGGCGATCACCAACAGCAACAGCACTTTATTGCTGATGAACAGCACGCCAGTCAGCGCGGCGACTTTCGAGCCGGGCACGTCAAGCGCGGCCGCGATCGGCACCATCGCCCACGAACCAAGCATCAGGCAGATGATCGCCACACCGACCTTGAAACGCCAGGTCGCATTGGTCGGTGCAATCGGGTCTTGAGCAGTATCCATGGGGGTTCCCACCTTTTCGTCAGGGGCGCAGATCATCGAACCTTGCCCGCCAAAGCGTAGCAGTTGATTCGACCACGCAAGGCGCAAACTGGCGTCTATGCTCCAGTGACATTCCCGTTTGCGGACACCTGCATGCCTCCAACCACAGCCCTGCCGACGTGGCCCGGCCACCTGCTGTTGCTCGGGGTCCTCGGACTTGGCGGCTGCATGCGTCTGGGGCCGGATTTCCAGGCGCCGGCCGAGGCCTGGAGCAAGCAATGGAACAGCCCGGCGCTGGAACAGGCCAGTGAGCGCGGGGCGCATCCGGATTTGCGCCAATGGTGGCAAGTTTTTGCTGATCCGATCCTCGATCAAATGATCAGCGCAGCCGAAGCCCAAAACAGCAGCCTGAAAATCGCCGGCCTGCGCGTGCTTGAGGCCCGCGCGCAATTGGGCATTGCCGAAAGTGGCCGCTATCCGCAACTGCAACAGGCCAGCGCCGACAGCCTGTACATCGACCGCCACCAGTCTGGTGGCAGCAACCCACAAAACCTGCACTTCTGGCAGCACAGCGCCGCTTTCGATGTCGGCTGGGAGCTGGATTTCTGGGGCCGTTTCAGTCGTGCCATCGAGTCTGCTGACGCCGGCTACTTTGCCGCTCAAGCCAACTATGAAGATGCCCTCGTGTTACTGCGCGCTCAGGTCGCCGACACTTACTTTTCCCTGCGTACCACCGAAGCACGCCTGCGCGTTGCGCGAGAAAACGCCACTCAGCAGAAGCGCAATTTCGAGATCACTGAAAAACTCTTCACCAGCGGGCAAAGTGCTGAACTTGACCTGCAACAGGCGAAAACCCAATACCTTGGCACCTTGAGCACGATTCCGGCGTTTGAAGACCAATTGCTGCGCACCCGCAATGCGCTGGCGGTGTTGGTCGGCCAACCGCCCGGCGGCGCGGCGCTGATTGCTGAAACTTCTGGGCTGATTCCGCTGATCGATCGCGCGGTGTTGCAAGACGTACCGGCCAATCTGCTGCTGCGCCGTCCCGATGTGCGCGCGGCGGAACTGAATGTCGCCGCGCAATCGGCGCTGATCGGTGTCGCTGAAACCGATCTGTATCCGTCGCTCACATTGCTTGGCAGCATCGTCTGGTCCAGCGATTCCCTAAGCGCAACGCCACGCAGTCTGGACCTGATCGGCGGCCCGAGCCTGCGCTGGAACCTGTTCGACTACGGCCGTATCCGCAACAATATTCGCGTGCAAGACGCGCGTTTGCAGCAGTTGATCGAAGCCTATCGCGACAAGGTTCGCCAAGCCGCGCGCGAGGCGGATGATGCCGCCAGCGGCCTGACCAAAGCGCTGGAGGTCGAGCGAATTCTCGGCGAGGCCGAAGGCGCCGCGCGGCGTTCACTGGTGCTGGCCAACGCGCAATACCGCGAAGGCTATTCGGACTTTCAGCGCGTGCTCGATGCGCAGCGCGCGCTGCTGGAATTGCAGGACGACTATCTGGTCAGCCGCAGCAACGCGGTGAGCAATCTGATCGCTTTGTACAAAGCCGTCGGCGGCGGTTGGCAAAGCAGCGCGCCGCAAATCGACGCGCCGACCCGCCAGCAAATGCAGCAACGCACTGACTGGGGCGGATTGCTGACCGAACCGCCCGCGCAACCCGCGTATCCCCTTCCCCCTGCAGGTAAATCGCAATGAGTGAAACAGCGTCTGCTGCACCCGATCCGGCAAAAAAAGGCATTCGCTGGGTATTGCTGCTGATTCTGCTGAGTCTGGTCTGGTATCTGCTGGCCGACCGCATGACGCCCTACACCCAGCAAGCGCGAGTCGGCGCGTTTGTGATCCCGGTGGCGGCGGAAGTCGCAGGCCGAGTGATACGGGTCAACGTGCGCAACAATCAGGATGTGCAGGCTGGCGACATCCTGTTCGAACTTGATCCGCAGCCGCTGCTGATCGCCGTCGACCGGGCGAAAGCCGATCTGGAAGCGACCCGCCGTCAAGTCGGCGCGAGCACCGCTGGCATCGCTTCGGCACAGGCCTCGTTGCGCGCCGCACAGGCCAACGAACTCAAGGCACGCCAGGACAATCAACGTCTTGAAGGTTTATACAAACAGGATCCCGGCACTATCTCCGTGCGGCTGCTGGAAGTGTCGCGGGCCAATCGCGAGCAAGCGATCAGCCAGGTCGCGGCCGCACGTGCCGAGGTGCAACGGGCGCAGGAACAAGAAGGCGGGACCGCCGAAACCAACGCCCAATTGCGCAGTGCCGCGACCACGCTGGCCAAAGCCGAACTGGACCTGGCCAACACCCGCATCGGCGCGCGGTCGGCCGGATTGATCACCGACCTGCGCACCGAAGTCGGCCAATTCGCCGCCGCCGGCAGCCCGGTGATGACGTTGATCACCATCCAGGATTTGTGGATCAGCGCTGACTTGACCGAGAACAACCTTGGCCGAATCAGACCCGGAACACCGGTGTCGATCATTCTCGACGCACTGCCCGGCGAAGTGCTTGATGGCCGGGTGCGCAGCGTCGGCTATGGCGTCAGCGTCGGCCAGACACCCGCGCCGGGTACCCTGCCGACGATCCAGAACAGCCGCGATTGGCTGCGCCCGGCTCAGCGCTTTCCGGTGATCATCGAGTTCAGCGAGGAGGCGAAAAAGCGCCTGTTCGAGAGCCGCGCGATCCGTGCCGGTGGCCAAGCGGAAGTCATGGCATTCCCCAGCGAAGGCAATCTGCTCAATCCGCTGGGGCGGGTGTTTTTCAGTCTGATGAGCTGGTTGTCGTATGCCTACTGAACGCAGCGTTCCGGCACAGCGAGCCTTGCGTCTGGCGTTTGGCACTGCGCTGTGCACCGCTGCCAGTTATGCGCTTGGCTTGCCATTGGCGTTTGTTTCACCGGTGCTGGCGGTATTGCTGCTGGTCAGCCTGCCTCGACCATTGCCGCTGAGAGGCGCGCTGGTATTGGGTTTGGTCGCAGCGCTCACCACGAGCATCGGCCTGTTGCTGGTGCCGTTGCTGCGCTATTACCCGGTGTGTGGCGTGCTGTTGATCGGCGTCGGTTTGTTTCTGGTGTTTCGCTTTGGCTTGCGCGGCGGCAACAATCTGATCGTGATCTTTCTGGTGATCGGCATGACCATGATCTCCGCCGCCGGTTTCGCCGAGTTCGATCTGGCGATGGCGGTGGTTGGTGCTCTGGTCAAAGGCTTGTTACTGGCGGTCGCGGTGGTCGGTATCAGTCACGCGCTGTTCCCGGAACCGGCCAACAGTCCCGCGCCGCCGAGTGCGCCCGCCCTCCCCGCCGAAGATGTAGCGCGTGTGGCGCTAAGGGCGACGTTGATCGTACTGCCGACGTTTTTACTCGCCCTGATCGACCCAGCCAGCTACCTGCCGATCATCCTCAAAGCCGTCAGCCTCGGCCAGCAAAGCTCCACCACCCGCGCCCAGCATGCCGGGCGTGAATTGCTCGGTTCGACCCTGCTCGGCGGGCTGCTGGCGGTGTTGTTCTGGTGCGCGCTCAGCCTGTTCGTACATCTGTGGATGTTCTTTTTGTGGATGCTGCTGTTCGGCCTGTTTGTGGCGCGCAAACTCTACGGCCTGAGCCGCTCACGCTTCGGTGCGAGCTTCTGGCTCAACACCCTGGTGACGATGATCATTCTGCTCGGCCAATCGGTGCAGGACAGCATCGCCGGCAAAGACGTGTACACCGCGTTCGCCGTGCGCATGAGTCTGTTCATTCTGGTGACGCTCTACAGCGGCGCGATGGTGCACTTGCTCGAAGCGCACCGGGAACGTCGTCAAGGCGTGACCTGATAACCGCGGCCCTGCAAACACCCGGCGTAGGCGCTGGAACTGGCCGCCGCATCAGTCTTGCCCTGCGCCCGCCGCTCCTGGCGCTGGCGTGAACCACCGACCACCGCACCGGCCGCAGCAGTCTCTCTGGCGCGGTTTTGCCGGTAATCCTGTTTTCGATCATCGTCGACCGCATCGTAGAACTCATCGTGCTGCCGCCCGCGTATCTGCGCGCCAGCAGCACCGGCCGCTGCTCCGACTGCCGCGCCCTTCAGGCGACCACCGGCTTGCGGTGTTGAGGTTGTCGAAGTCGAGGCGATGGAGTGGCAGTCGTTGATGTCGATCTGGGTCTGCTGGGAGGTCTGGCCTTTGAGCGGCACCACGGATTGGGCTGTGGCTTGTGTGGCGCACAGCGTTGCAACGAAAAACAGGGAAATGGACGATAAACGATTCATGATTACCTCCGGCGCGGCGTGGGGTTGCCTGTGATGGCGGGGTAATCAGAGAGTGTAGTTGATGGTTTCCAATCAAAAGCCCCTCACCCTAACCCTCTCCCGGGGGAGAGGGAACTGACCGCGCTGTACTCTCGAGTTACATCGACCTGAAATACCGAGTCGAACTCAGGACTTGAAAAACTTGAAAATCGGCTCCCTTTCCCCCTCGCCCCCTTGGGGGCGGTCCGACGTTTCGGGAGGGCTGGGGTGAGGGGGGAAAGATCTACCTGACTCACCGAAAACCGTTACGACCGCAACCGCCCAATCGCCCGCCGGTACTTCTCGACCCGCTCCAGATCTTCCCAGCTCGGCGAAGCGATCCGCGACAGATCGCTGTTCTCCTCCAGATCCGCCAGTTTCACCACCCGTCCAATCGGGTTCTGTGCCGCACGTTCGACGAAATCTTCATAGGATTCGCCCGGTACTTTGGTCACCGATGCGATGCCCGCCAACACCTCCTCGCTGAAGCCTTCCTTGCGCAAATCATCCAGGCTGATGCCGCAGTCCTCGACCACATCGTGCAGAACCGCGACGATGCGTTCCTCCAGACTGCTCATGCGCAACATGACTTTCAGCGGGTGCAGAATGTACGGCGCGCCGCCCTTGTCCACTTGCCCAGTGTGGGCGGCAGCGGCGATGGCAATTGCGCGTTCGAGTGTTTGAGTCATGAAAATCCCCTCGGATTAGACGCCGTACCGGCCGCCGACGTAAAAGTTGCGCTTGAACCATCGGCCTATTTTCTGCAAACGGCTTGCTGGTTTTGCTGGCCCGGCATGTCGCTGGAGGATCAACGAAACCACCGTGGCCTGATCCGCCCCCGGATGCGTATCCATCAACTCGGCAACCCAGGCGCAGTCGGCCTTGCGCAAATGCTCGCGCCACTCACCCGGCCACGCATCCAGCTCATCCAGCGCCAACCACCGCGCACCACCCTGCTCGGCATGCCCGCCGCCAATCGATTGCTCGAAGCAGAACGGCGTCGCCGGTCGGGACAGATCGATGTTGAAGATGTAGACGTCGTGGATCTGGTGTTGCGGCGTGGGGGCGTTGTTGCGGCTGCCGATTTCGATCATGCGCGGGTTCCGTCCTTGGGTGAGGCGTTACGACTTGTCTCGCAGTCTACGACGTGGTGCCGATGGGGGGAACCTTGGCGATGAGCCGGGTTGTGACATGTGAAAAATTTGACTGGGCAATCTGGGAACTCCGTTTCAGTCGCCCACAAAAAAGGGACACCGGTGGGTGTCCCTTTTTGCGTTTGGGGTAAGCCGATCAATCAACGCTTCGTGGCTTCGCACCGCGTGCGCAAATCATGGTTGTCGATATTCCCGCAACTGCTGCCGCCCGTCGTGGCATTGCAGTAGGCACGCTGGTCGTGGTCAGCGATGTTGCCGCAGGAACCGCCACCCTGCTCCGCGTTGCACCGCGCACGCAGGTCATGATCATCGATGTTGCCGCAACTCGTCCCGCTCTGCTTGGCATTGCAATAGGCGCGCTGGTCGTGATTATCGATATTGCCGCAAGAAGTGCCGCCCTGCTCCGCATTGCACGCTGCGCGTAAGTCGTGGTTTTCAATGTTGCCGCAACTGGTACCGCTCTCCCGCGCATTGCAATAGGCGCGCTGATCATGGTCATCAATATTGCCGCAACTGGCAAACGCGTAACCGCTGAACATCAACAACATCGCAAGAATCAGTTTCATCTCACACGTCCATGGGCTTGCCGGGAAACAGCCTGGCACTGGTTGATCCTGTTTGAATGAGCGTCGCGACACGCCATCAAATTGACATCGTTTTTTAGGAAAGTTCCGAACTGAGTCCAATCGGCAAATCAGTAACCTGATGGAACCTCCCGCCAGCGTGCTACCTCGAAACCAGTAAGCGCCAAATCAACGATCACACCCGGCGCCATTGCGGAGGAAATCCCGATGAACATGCGCTGTCTGCTCCTGATCGCCAGCTTCAGCCTCACCCCAACCCTCGTCATGGCCCAAGGCTGCGACGTCGAAACCCGCTCCCAAAGCGCCGCCGTCCCCGCCGTCGAAACCCACAGCTGCTACGAGTACGAAGGCGTGCCCGTAGATGCCATCGACTGGTCGTGCAGCAACGAAAGCAAGGAGATGCTCAGCAGCACCAAGAAAAAAGTCGAACACTGCGACGACCACTACCAGGCCACGTGTAAAGCCACCCTCACTCAGGAGTCCTTGGCCAATCCGCACTCCACCAGCAAAGACAAAAACGCCAAGGCGTTAAACATCCCGGATGGTGCACAGGTGACTACGTACTACTACGACGTGGAGCATTTGGGGCAGGCGAAGATTGATTGTGAGAGCGGTGGTGGGCATTGGAAGGGGAAGTAGCGGTTTTGCGCTATGAATCTCGAGATCTCAAAATCTCGTAGGAAAACACGACCCGTGGCGAGGGAGCTTGCTCCCGCTGGACTGCGAAGCAGTCCCCAACTCGGCAATCCCTTTCGTCCTGATACCGCGCAGCGCCCAGAACACGTCGGCTGCGCCGTCGAGCGGGAGCAAGCTCCCTCGCCACAGGTGCGTTTTCCACGTCCTACAGGTGGGTTGCGGCTGCTGAACTTGGTGCCTAGAGTGGGTCTGTCGCTGACCGAATTCGGCGATAGGGTTTCGCAGCCCTGACGATGCAGTGGTCAACTAATTCCGGGCACCTCGATAGGTGGTTTTGACGCCATCGCCCGCTCATAAACGGTCGGTGGCAGATATCCCAGTTTCGAGTGCAGCCGTTCGTTGTTGTAAAACCC
>NZ_JAFCWW010000020.1:0-96636 GCF_049897765.1 Pseudomonas sp. TWP3-2
GGACTCTTGATTCCAGGGCATGGTCAGCACCTCCTGACCATGATTGATACCTGTAAACCATGTCCCCGGTCTCAAACGTAAAGGATGTACCCGGTATTTACCCACCCCAGCCCTCTCCCGGAGGGAGAGGGGGCCGACCTAAGTGTCTGCAGAGTGACATCGACCTGAAATGTCGCGGGTGAATATAGATCTCAAACGCAACAGAGATTGGCTCCCTTTCCCCCCTCGCCCCCTTGGGGGAGAGGGCTGGGGTGAGGGGGTAAGATCTCAGCCACACCACAAATGCCAAACGCACACAAAAAAAGCCCTGATCCGCAAGATCAGGGCTTTTTCGTGTCCGGCATCAGCGCAAGTTACAAGCCGTTGGCAGCCTTGAACTCACGACGCCGACGGTGCAACACCGGCTCGGTGTACCCGTTCGGCTGCTTCGTACCTTCGACAACCAACTCGACCGCCGCCTGGAAGGCGATGTTGCTGTCGAAGTTCGGGGCCAGCGGACGGTACAGCGGATCGTTGGCGTTCTGACGATCGACCACCGGCGCCATGCGCTTGAGGCTTTCCATGACCTGATCTTCAGTGACGATGCCGTGGCGCAGCCAGTTGGCGATGTGCTGGCTGGAGATGCGCAGGGTCGCACGGTCTTCCATCAGGCCGATGTCGTTGATATCCGGCACTTTCGAGCAACCCACGCCCTGGTCGATCCAGCGCACCACGTAACCGAGAATGCCCTGAGAGTTGTTGTCCAGTTCGTGCTTGATCTGCTCTGGCGTCCAGTTCGGGTTGACCGCCAGCGGGATGGTCAAGATGTCATCGACCGAAGCGCGCGCACGTTTGGCCAGCTCGGCCTGACGCGCGAACACGTCGACCTTGTGGTAATGCAGCGCATGCAGCGCGGCGGCGGTCGGCGATGGAACCCAGGCGGTGTTGGCGCCGGCCAATGGATGCGCGATTTTCTGTTCAAGCATCGCAGCCATCAGATCGGGCATGGCCCACATGCCTTTACCGATTTGCGCACGACCTTGCAGGCCGGTGCTCAGACCGATATCGACGTTCCAGTTCTCGTAGGCGCCGATCCACTTCTCGGCCTTCATGTCCGCCTTGCGCACCATCGGGCCGGCTTCCATGGAGGTGTGGATTTCGTCGCCGGTACGGTCGAGGAAACCGGTGTTGATGAACACCACGCGCTCGCTGGCGGCCTGGATGCACGCCTTGAGGTTGACTGTGGTGCGGCGCTCCTCGTCCATGATCCCGACTTTCAGGGTGTTGCGCTCGAGGCCGAGCACGTCTTCGATGCGGCCGAACAACTCGTTGGTGAACGCCGCTTCTTCCGGGCCGTGCATCTTCGGTTTGACGATGTAGACCGAGCCGGTGCGGGTGTTCTTGCGCGAGGTGTTGCCGTTGAGGTTGTGCATGGCCGCAAGGCAAGTGATCAGACCGTCGAGAATGCCTTCCGGTACTTCGTTGCCGTGCTTGTCGAGGATCGCGTCGATGGTCATCAGATGGCCAACGTTACGCACAAACAACAACGAACGGCCGTGCAGGGTCACTTCACTGCCATCGACGGCGGTATAAGTGCGGTCCGGGTTCATGGTGCGGGTGAAAGTCTGGCCGCCCTTGGAAACGGATTCCGCCAGATCGCCCTTCATCAGGCCGAGCCAGTTGCGGTAGATCAGCACTTTGTCGTCGGCATCGACAGCAGCCACGGAGTCTTCGCAGTCCATGATGGTGGTCAGCGCTGCTTCCATCAGGATGTCTTTGACGCCAGCAGCGTCGGTCTGGCCAACCGGGGTGTTGGCGTCGATCTGGATTTCGAAATGCAGACCGTTGTTCTTCAGCAGGATCGCAATCGGGGCATTTACGTCGCCCTGGAAACCGATCAACTGAGCGTCGTTGCGCAGGCCGCTGTTGCTGCCACCCTTGAGGGTCACCACCAGTTTGCCGTCAGCGATTTTGTAGCCGATGGAATCGACGTGGGAGCCAGCAGCCAATGGCGCGGCTTCGTCGAGGAAGGCGCGGGCGAAAGCGATGACTTTGTCGCCGCGAACCTTGTTGTAACCTTTGCCTTTTTCCGCACCACCGTCTTCGCTGATCGCGTCGGTGCCGTAGAGCGCGTCGTACAACGAACCCCAGCGGGCGTTCGAAGCGTTGAGGGCGAAGCGTGCGTTCATTACCGGCACAACCAGTTGCGGGCCGGCAGTACGGGCGATTTCGTCATCGACGTTCTGCGTGGTTGCCTGGAAATCAGCCGCTTCTGGCAGCAGATAACCGATCTCTTGCAGGAAGGCTTTATAGGCCACGGCGTCATGTGGTTGACCGGCACGGGATTGGTGCCAGCCGTCGACACGGGCCTGGAAGTCATCGCGTTTGGCGAGTAGGGCTTTGTTCTTTGGCGCCAGGTCGTGAATGACCTTTTCGGCACCTTCCCAGAATTTGTCGGCGGTGAGGCCGGTACCGGGAATGGCTTCGTTGTTCACGAAGTCGAACAGGACTTTGGCGACCTGCAGGCCACCGACTTGAACGTGTTCAGTCATTGCTTGCCTCACTCTGCTCAGCTATTGCGCTTTTCAGCTCTTCAATTTTGACAATGAAGCCTCTGGCCATTTAAACCACAAACCCCTCGACCAGTACATGCCATTGCTGGCGGCTGGGCTAGGTCCAATCAACGGCTTGAGGGCCTTCTGACGGGGCTTTCAGGGTTGCGAATGTGCCTTGGGCAGACATCGATCCGGCGTTATGTAGTGCTTGCTGCGGCATACTACATGATGAGTTGCGGTTGTGAAAATCAGACTAATAACGTCGTTCTGCGACCCCATGACGCATTGCGGTCACGGCGCGGAACGGGATGTTCTCAAAAAACCAATGGATTGTTCCAGTTAAATATAAAAAGTTGTACACGATTTGCGATTTCACGCGTCTGCGGCCGCGCGCCGAACGCTTGCCTATACTCATCCTTCTATAACAAAAGTCATGACAAGAGGGCTGCGCCATGGATCATCTCGTACTCACGGTCTTCGCTCCGGACAAGCCGGGGCAGGTCGAGCGCATCGCCCAATGCATCGCCGAACATGGCGGCAACTGGCTGGAGAGTCGCATGTCGCGGATGGCCGGGCAGTTCGCCGGGATTCTGCGGGTGGGCGTACCGGCGGAGGCTTACGACGAATTAGTCGATGCCTTACAAGCCCTGTCGGCGCATGGCATCCGCGTGCTGATTGCCGAGAGCGGCATCGAGCAGTCGTGCACCTGGAAACCGATTGCCATGGAGTTGGTGGGCAATGATCGTCCGGGAATCGTGCGCGATATCACCCGGCTGCTGAGTGAGCAGGGCGTCAATCTCGAACGGTTGGTGACCGAAGTGCGTCCGGCGCCGATGAGCAGCGAGCCGCTGTTCCACGCCGAGGCGATTCTGGCGGTGCCGCTGACGCTGTCGCTGGACGTGCTGCAAGCGCGCCTGGAAACCCTGGCTGATGATCTGATGGTGGAATTGGTGCTGCGCACCGAGGTTTAGCAAGGATCAGGTTATCCAGTTTTAACGTGCACCTGCCTGTGGATAACCTGTAGAGACCAGTCGCCAGGCCACGTCCGCCGTGGCCTGGCGAGGATTGATCAAAAAACCGCCAGCATTCAACGACTTGCGCACAATCGCCGGGGATCACGCTGTGGATAACCTTGGGGTGAAACGCTGCAGGCCACGAATAACGTGGCCTACAATGGTTTGTGCGTTTTTTGATCAGCTACGGCGGCGCAAACTTATCCACGCATCGACGCTGTACACCGCGAGACCGACCCAGATAAAGATGAATGCGACCAGTGTGCTGGACGACAAATGCTCATCGAACAGCAGCACGGCTTGCAGCAGTACCAAAGTCGGCGCCAGGTATTGCAGGAAGCCGATGGTGGTGTAGGGCAGGTGCCGCGTTGCGGCGTTGAAGCACACCAGCGGCACCAGAGTCACCGGGCCGGCGGCGACCAGCCACCACGCTTCGGAGGTGGTCCAGAATTCAGCCTGCGCACTGGTGGCACTCGGGTTGAACAGCAACCACGCCACGGCAATCGGCACCAACATCCAGGTTTCGACGACTAACCCGGGCAACGCCTTGACCGGCGCTTGCTTGCGGATCAAACCGTAGAAACCAAAAGTCAGCGCCAGCACCAGCGACACCCACGGCAGACTGCCGACCTGCCACACTTGCTGCGCCACGCCGACCGCCGCCAGCCCCACCGCGATCCACTGCATCCGGCGCAGACGTTCACCGAGGATCAACATCCCCAGCAACACGTTGACCAGCGGATTGATGTAGTAACCGAGGCTCGCTTCGAGCATGCGCCCGTTGTTCACCGACCAGACGTAAGTCAGCCAGTTGGCCGCAATCAAGGTGCCGCTCAGTGCAAGAACAGCCAGACGTTGCGGGTTCTCTCGCAGCTCTCGCCACCAGCCCGGATGCTTCCACACCATCAGCAACAGCGCGCCAAACAGTGCCGACCAGAGTACGCGGTGGATGATGATTTCTACCGCCGGCACTTCGGCGATGGCTTTGAAATAGAGCGGGAACAGGCCCCAGATGATGTAGGCACTCAGGCCCAGAATGTACCCGCGACGCGGGTTGGCGGCTTGCATGCAGAATCCTTGCTTAGGCAACTAACAAAGCAGCGATTGTAAGGAGGTTGTATAGATGTGTCGTGTCAGAAAACAAAAAGATCGCAGCCTTCGGCAGCTCCTACAGGTTCAATGTAGGAGCTGCCGAAGGCTCGGGCCGCGTTCGGACGATCTTTTGATCTTGAAAATTAAAACAGTTTCAGCGGTTCTTCGTTGAGCGCCGAGAGTTGCTCACGCAACGCCAGCACCTGATCGCCCCAATAGCGTTCGGTACCAAACCACGGAAAGCTGTGCGGGAACGCCGGGTCATCCCAACGGCGCGCCAGCCACGCGCTGTAATGCATCAGACGCAACGCACGCAGCGGTTCGATCAACGCAAGTTCACGCGGGTCGAAGTCGTGAAATTCGTTGTAGCCATCCATCAATTCCGACAACTGTCCGAGACATTCCTGACGGTCGCCGGCGAGCATCATCCAGATGTCCTGCACGGCCGGACCCATCCGGCAGTCGTCGAGGTCGACGATGTGGAACATCTCGTCGCGGCACATCATGTTGCCGGGGTGGCAATCGCCGTGCATGCGGATGTTCTGGTGCGGGGTGTTGGCGTAAACGTCTTCAACGCGTTTGAGCAGATCGCGGGCGACCGACTCGTAAGCCGGCAGCAGGCTCTTGGGGATGAAATTGCCTTCGAGCAAGGTGTTCAGCGAGGCATGCCCGAAGTTCTGCACGGCGAGCGCTTCGCGGTGTTCGAACGGACGCGTCGCGCCGACCGCGTGAATGCGCCCGAGCAACTGGCCGAGGCGATACAGCTGATCAAGATTGCCCGGCTCCGGCGCGCGGCCACCACGGCGGGGAAACAGGGTGAAACGAAAACCGGCGTGCTCGTGCAGGGTTTCACCGTTGTGAATCAGTGGCGCCACTACCGGAATATCGACGTCGGCCAATTCGAAGGTGAACTTGTGTTCTTCCAGAATGGCGTCGGTAGTCCAGCGTTGTGGACGGTAGAACTTGGCGATCAGCGGTTCGGAGTCTTCGATGCCGACCTGGTAGACGCGGTTTTCGTAGCTGTTGAGCGCCAGAATGCGCGCGTCACTCAGGAAGCCAATGCTTTCAACGGCATCGAGCACGAGATCTGGGGTGAGGGTTTCAAACGGATGGGCCATGCTGACTCCTGCGCGCAGCAGGCTGCCGCGTCCGGCCCGGCATGGTAGCGCAGATGGCAGCAGCAGAGGTGGTTGGTGTCTGTACCAACGCTATCGCTGGCAAGCCAGCTCCCACAAGGTATCGCGCAAAAACCTGTGGGAGCTGCGGTGCGACGATTCGACTTGCCAGCGATGAGGGCCGGTCAGGCGCCGACGATCCCGCCATCTTCACGGGAAATCGCCATCACCGAAGAGCGCGGCTTACCATTCGGCAGATGCTCAGGGAAGGTCGATCCACCGTTCTCCCCCGGATGCTGAATCCCGACAAACAGCGTCTTGTAATCCGGCGAAAAGCTGATCCCGGTGACTTCACAACCTACCGGCCCGACCATGAATCGGCGAATCTCGCCAGTTGCAGGGTCGGCGCAAAGCATCTGGTTGTTGCCCATCCCGGCAAAGTCCCCGGCATTGCTCGAATCGCCGTCAGTCAGAATCCACAGCCGCCCAGCCTTGTCGAAACCCAAGCCATCCGGGCTGTTGAACATGTTCTGTGGGGTGATGTTCTTCGAGCCACCCTTCGGCGTGCCGGCATGTACACCTGGATTGCCAGCGACCACGAACAGATCCCAGGCAAACGTCTTCGACGCGTGATCGTCGCGGTCGGTGCGCCAGCGCAGGATCTGCCCGTAGACGTTTTTCTCGCGCGGGTTTGGCCCACCGACCGGTTGGCCGTCTTCGCCGCGTTTGGCGTTGTTGGTCAGGGTGCAATAAACCTGGCAGTCTTTCGGGCTGACCACGATCCACTCCGGGCGGTCCATGCGCGTGGCGCCGACCACACTGGCGGCGAGGCGGGCGTGGATCAGCACTTCGCCCTGATCGGCGAAACCGCTGCTGGCGTCGATGCCGTTCTTGCCGTGGGTCAGTTCGATCCACTGGCCCTGGCCTTTCGGGTGATCGGGGTTGCTGTCGCCATTGTCGAACTTGGCCACGTACAGCGTGCCATGATCGAGCAGGTCGCGGTTGGCCTTGGCATTACGGTGATTGATGCGGTCGCGGCTGATGAATTTGTAGATGAACTCGCCGCGCTCGTCGTCGCCCATGTACACCACGGCGCGACCGTCGTCGGTCTCGGCCAGTGCGGCGTTTTCATGTTTGAAACGGCCCAGCGCGGTGCGTTTGACCGGGGTCGATTGCGGATCGAATGGATCGATCTCGACCACCCAGCCGTGACGATTGAGTTCGTTGGGGTTCTTCGCCATGTCGAAACGCGGATCGTGCGGGTGCCAGTTGATCTCGCGGCTGGCGACCGAGACGCCGTAGCGTTTCTGCGCCGCGTCAAATTGCTGCTGGGCGTTGCTGCTGCCGAAGCAATCGGTGAAGTTCTCTTCGCAGGTCAGATAAGTGCCCCACGGCGTCTTGCCGTTGGCGCAGTTCTGGAACGTGCCGAGGACTTTCTTGCCGTGTTTGTCGGCGCTGGTTTTCATCAGATCGTGGCCAGCGGCCGGGCCACTGATGCGCAGCGGCGAGTTACCGTGGATGCGCCGGTTGTAGCGCGAGCCCTGCACGAATTGCCACTGGCCATTCCTGCGCTGCACTTCGATCACCGACACGCCTTCACATGCCAGTGCCTTGCGCACATCTTCCGCCGACTGCGGCATGCCGCCATGCGGGTAGAGGTAGCGATAGTTGGTGTATTCGTTGTTGATCGCCATCAACGCGCGGTTTTTTTCGCCGGGGAATTCGAACAGGCTCATGCCGTCGTTGTTGTCGCCGAACTGCACTTCCTGTGCGGTCGCGGTGCCATTGCCGCTCGGGTCGAACGCCGGGCCGTTCTTTTGCAGCGGCTGGCCCCAACTGATCAGCACCGAAGACTTGTAGCCCTTGGGCAACGTGATGGTGTCAGTGGTGGCGGCCGCGATGCTGTCGAAACCCAGCAGACGGCTGTTGCCGGCGCTGACGCTGGCGGCCAGTACGCTACGGCTCAACAGGTTGCCACCGAGGAACATTGCGGCACCGCACAACGCGCCGGCGCTGATGAAACCGCGACGGCTGAGGCCGACCATTTTTTCCAGGTCAGTCGATTGGTTTTCTTCTAATAGGCTCACATCAGGCTCCCTGCATGGTTTTGGGTGCCACCTTAATGCGCGACGATGACGCTTTCGTTGCAGCGCTCTTTAGAGCGGTGTGCCAAGTAGCACATTGGATGGCGAGAACTGCACCTGCACCGGTTGTTCGAGGGTCAGGCCGCGGGTGCGCAAATCCAGCGGTTCGGCCAGCGCACACAAGGTCTGGCCGTTGGGCAGGGCGATGCGCACTTCGCTCGGGCCGTCCTCGGCGTCGAGGATCGCTTCGATGCGCCCGATCAGGTGGTTATGGCCTGCGACGGGTGAGTCGTTGACCGCGTGCAGATCCAGCCACCCGGCCTTGATCAGCGCGACTACTTCGGTGCCCGTTTGCAGCTCCAGATGCACGGTGCTGTCGTGAGTGATCTGCGCGTCGATGCGCAGGCCCTCGGCCAGCTCCAGACGGATCAGATCGTTGCGGCCCTGAGTTTCAATCGCCACGACTTTGCCGTGCAATTGATTGCGTGCACTGGTTCTGAGCATCAATCGTCCGAGCAGATCGAGGTCGCTGGCATCTTCAGCGGCTTCCAGCACTTGCGCCTGCAAGGCTTGCAGCTTCTGGTACAGGCGCAGCACGCGTTCGCCCTCAGTCGACAACCTCGCACCGCCGCCGCCCTTGCCGCCGACCACCCGCTCCACCAGCGGTTTTTGCGCGAGGTTGTTCAGTTCATCAATGGCATCCCACGCAGCCTTGTAACTCAGACCGGCGCTTTTTGCGGCGCGGGTGATCGAACCCTGTTCGGCGATGTGTTGCAGCAGGGCGATGCGCTGCGGGCGGCGGACGATGTGCTGGGACAATAAGGTGGGCAGGGACATGGCGGGTGCTTTGGGCTCGGTCGATGGGGGAGGAAGTTGGCCGCTTGCGGCGCTTGAGTCAAGTCAGGGCAATTCACCGGGTTTGGGCGTGCGCGCCAGGCAATAGACGTCGACCCGCGCGGCACCTGCAGCGCGCAACAGGCGGGCGAGTGCTTGCGCAGTGGCGCCGGTGGTCAGTACGTCGTCGACCAAGGCGAAATGTCGACCCTGCACATTGGCGTCGGGCTTCAGGGTGAAGGCATTGCGCAGATTGAATTTTCGCGCCTTGGCGTTGAGATCTTGTTGAGCGCTGGTGTCGTGAATGCGCCGCAGAATGGTTTCGTCGCAGGGCAGATCGAGCTGCTGCCCGAGCCAGCGCCCGAGCATCGCCGCTTGATTGAAACCGCGTTGGCGCAGACGCTTGGTCGCAAGTGGCACCGGCAGTAATGCATCGGGACGCGGCAAGTCTTCTTCGAAGCGATGTTGCAGGAATTGACCAAGAACGTCGGCGAGCAGGCGGCCAAACGGCCATTTGGCGTTGTGCTTGAAGCGCGTGATCAGACTGTCCACGGGAAAGCCATACATCCACGGCACAGCGACTTGCTCGAATGCTGGCGGATCTTTCAGGCAGCCGCCACAGGTCAGGCCGGACCCGGGCAACGGCAGGGCGCAAGTGATGCATTGATCGCCAAGCCAGGGCAGCTCGGTTTCGCAGGCCATGCACAGCGGTGTATCCGCATCCGCGGCTTCATCGCACAACAAGCAGTGTTGTTTGTTTTTTAACCAGATGTAAACCGGCTTCTCGCAGTATGGTTGACAGCGCATCGCTCTTCCTTAAATATGCCGAACATCCGTGTCGTGCTTGTGGTTATTCCTTATCCACGGGCACTTGCCAAGCATAACCAAGGAATCGCCCATGAGCGCCAGCACCTCTGCCACCCTGCGTCACGACTGGTCTTTGGCCGAAGTCAAAGCACTCTTCGTACAGCCATTCAACGACTTGCTGTTCCAGGCCCAGACCGTGCACCGCGCGCACTTCGACGCCAATCGCGTGCAGGTCTCGACCCTGTTGTCGATCAAAACCGGCGCCTGCCCGGAAGATTGCAAATATTGTCCGCAGTCCGGTCACTACAACACCGGCCTGGAAAAAGAAAAGCTGATGGAAGTGCAGAAAGTCCTCGAAGAGGCTGCCCGCGCCAAGGCCATCGGCTCGACGCGTTTCTGCATGGGCGCGGCGTGGAAGCATCCGTCGGCCAAAGACATGCCGTACGTGCTGAAAATGGTCGAAGGCGTGAAAGCTCTCGGTCTGGAAACCTGCATGACTCTCGGCCGCCTCGATCAGGATCAGACCGAAGCGCTGGCCAAGGCCGGTCTTGATTACTACAACCACAACCTCGACACCTCGCCCGAGTTCTACGGCAGCATCATCACCACTCGTACTTACAGCGAGCGCCTGCAAACCCTGGCTTACGTGCGTGATTCGGGGATGAAGATCTGCTCCGGCGGGATTCTCGGCATGGGCGAGTCGCTGGATGACCGCGCCAATCTGCTGATCCAGTTGGCCAACCTGCCGGAGCATCCGGAATCGGTGCCGATCAACATGCTGGTGAAAGTTGCCGGTACGCCGCTGGAGAATGCCGAGGACGTCGATCCGTTCGACTTCATCCGCATGCTCGCCGTGGCGCGCATCCTCATGCCGAAATCCCACGTGCGCCTGTCCGCCGGCCGCGAAGCGATGAACGAGCAGATGCAGGCCTTGGCGTTCTTCGCCGGTGCCAACTCGATTTTCTACGGCGACAAATTGCTGACCACCGCCAACCCGCAAGCGGACAAAGACATGCAACTGTTTGCGCGTCTGGGCATCCAGCCGGAAGCGCGCGAAGAACACGCCGATGAAGTGCATCAGGCCGCCATCGAGCAGGCGCTGGTGGAGCAGAAGAGCAGCGAGCAGTTCTATAACGCTGCGGTCTGAGGCCGGCATGTCTTTCGATCTCGCCGCACGCCTGACTGCCCGTCGTGCGGATAATCTTTATCGCCAACGACCGCTGCTTGAAAGCCCGCAAGGGCCGGAAGTGGTGGTCGATGGCCAGCCTTTGTTGGCGTTCTGCAACAACGATTACCTCGGCCTGGCCAATCACCCGCAAGTGATCGAAGCCTGGCGTGCCGGGGCTTCGAAGTGGGGCGTCGGTGGTGGCGCGTCGCATCTGGTGATCGGCCACAGTGGCCCGCATCACGCGCTGGAAGAAGCCTTGGCTGATCTCACCGGACGGCCACGTGCGTTGCTGTTCACCACCGGATACATGGCCAACCTCGGCGCGGTCACGGCGCTGGTCGGGCAGGGCGATACGGTGCTGGAAGATCGCCTGAATCACGCCTCGTTACTGGATGCCGGTTTGCTATCGGGAGCGCGTTTCAATCGTTATCTGCACAACGACGCCGAGAGTCTCGCCAAGCGTCTGGAGAAAGCTACCGGCAACACGCTGGTGGTCACCGACGGCGTGTTCAGCATGGACGGCGACCTTGCCGATTTACCAGCGCTGGCCCGCGAAGCCAAGGCCAAGGGCGCGTGGCTGATGGTCGATGACGCGCATGGCTTCGGACCGCTGGGGGCGAATGGCGGCGGCATCGTCGAGCATTTCGGTTTGAGTCAGAACGATGTGCCGGTGCTGGTCGGCACCCTCGGCAAAGCCTTCGGCACTGCTGGTGCGTTTGTCGCTGGCAGTGAAGAACTGATCGAAAGCCTGATCCAGTTCGCCCGCCCGTACATTTACACCACCAGTCAGCCACCGGCACTGGCCTGTGCGACGCTGAAAAGTCTGGAGCTGCTGCGCACTGAGCATTGGCGCCGTGAGCATTTGCACGTTTTGATCCGCCAGTTCCGTCAGGGTGCCGAGCAGATTGGTCTGGAGCTGATGGACAGCTTCACGCCGATCCAGCCGATCATGATTGGCGATGCCGGGCGCGCCATGCGGCTGTCGCAGATGTTGCGAGAGCGCGGGCTGATGGTCACGGCGATTCGTCCACCGACGGTTCCGGCTGGCAGCGCACGTCTGCGTGTGACCCTGACCGCTGCCCACAGCGAGACGCAGGTGCAGCTATTGTTGGATGGACTGGCCGATTGTTTTGCCCTGCTCAAGTCGGAGCCCGACCATGCGTGATCGCCTGATTCTGCTGCCCGGCTGGGGCCTCGGGGTTTCGCCGCTGGAACCGCTGGCTGCTGCGTTGCGCGGGCTCGACGAGCATCTGAATGTCGAGATCGAGCCGTTGCCGGAGCTGGCGTCCAGCGACGTGGCGCAATGGCTCGACGAACTCGAAGAGCGGATCCCGCAGGACGTCTGGCTCGGCGGCTGGTCGCTGGGCGGCATGCTCGCATCCGAACTGGCGGCGCGTCGTGGCGAGCGCTGCTGCGGCTTGCTGACGCTGGCGAGCAATCCTTCGTTTGTCGCCCATGATCAGTGGCCGAGTGCGATGCCGGGCGAGACGTTCGATGCGTTTCTTGCCGGTTGCCAGGCCGATCCGAAAATGACCCTCAAGCGTTTCTCGCTGCTGTGCGCGCAAGGTGCAGCGGACTCGCGCGGGTTATCGCGGCTGCTGCTCGGCGCGGCGCCGAATACCGCGCCGAGCGCGTTGATGGCCGGGCTGGAATTGCTCGCGCAAATCGACACGCGTGAAGCGTTGCAGGCGTTTCGCGGGCCGCAGTTGCATCTGTTCGGCGGACTGGATGCTTTGGTGCCGGCCGAGGCGGCGGGTGAGTTGTTCGCGTTTATTGCTGATATCGAGGTCGGTCTGATTGAACAGGCCAGCCATGCGTTTCTTCTGGAAGACCCGCATGGAGTGGCGGGTGCGATTCAGGCTTTTCTACATGAGAGTGGTAATGACTGATTTGTCTCTTGCTGCGCTGCCCGGCGGCTTGCCTGACAAGCGTCAGGTGGCGGCATCGTTTTCCCGTGCGGCGGCCAGTTACGACAGCGTCGCCGAGTTGCAGCGGGATGTCGGTGCGCAATTGCTCAATCGCTTGCCGGTGGATTTTGTTCCGTCGCGCTGGCTGGATCTGGGTTGCGGCACCGGTTATTTCACTCGCGCTTTAGCCGAGCGCTTCGGCGGCGACCAAGGCCTGGCGCTGGATATCGCCGAAGGCATGCTCAATCATGCGCGGCCGTTGGGTGGCGCGACACACTTCATAGCTGGCGATGCCGAGCGTTTGCCGTTGCAGGATGCGACCTGCGATCTGATCTTCTCCAGCCTCGCGGTGCAGTGGTGCGCTGATTTCGAGTCGGTGCTCAGCGAAGCCTTTCGCGTGCTGAAACCGGGGGGGATTTTCGCGTTTGCTAGTCTGTGTGCAGGAACGCTGTACGAATTGCGCGATAGCTGGCGTCAGGTCGATGGCATGGTGCATGTAAACCGTTTCCGCGAGTTCGCCCGGTATGAGCAATTGTGCGCAGCTAGCGGCTTGCGCGCAGTGAGTCTGGAGAACCAGCCGCATGTGCTGCATTACCCGGACGTGCGCAACCTGACGCATGAATTGAAGGCGCTGGGTGCGCACAATCTCAATCCGGGGCGGCCGGGCGGTTTGACCGGCCGGGCGCGGATTCTCGGGCTGGTCGAGGCTTACGAGCAGTTCCGCCAGCCAGCGGGATTGCCGGCGACTTATCGAGTGGTCTACGCCGTGTTGGAGAAACCGTTATGAGCGCAGCCTATTTCATCACCGGGACTGACACCGACGTCGGCAAGACCACCGTCGCTGCCGGCCTGTTGCACGCTGCGCGCTCGGCCGGGTTGAGCACGGCGGCGGGTAAACCGGTGGCGTCGGGTTGCGTCGTCACTCCGAAAGGGCTGCGCAACTCGGATGCGTTGGCCTTGCTGGCCGAGTGCTCGGTGCCGCTGACTTATCAACAGGTCAATCCGGTGGCGTTCGAACCGGCCATCGCCCCGCATCTGGCGGCGCGCGAGGCCGGTGTGGCGCTGACCGTGCAATCGTTGCTGGCGCCGATGCGCGAGATTCTGGCGCTGAATGCTGACTTCACGCTGATCGAAGGCGCGGGTGGTTGGCGGGTGCCGTTGGCCGACCAGGACAATCTGTCGGATCTGGCGATTGCGCTGCGATTGCCGGTGATTCTGGTGGTTGGCGTGCGGCTGGGGTGTATCAGCCATGCGTTGCTGACGGCCGAGGCGATCGCGCGTGACGGGCTGCAATTGGCCGGGTGGGTGGCGAATATCATCGATCCGAAGACTTCGCGGCTGGAGGAAAATCTGGCGACGCTGGCTGAGCGGATCCCCGCGCCGTGTCTGGGGCGGGTGCCGAAACTCAAGGCTGTCAGCGCCGAATCGGTTGCCGAGCATTTGCAACTCGATCTGCTCGACTGATTTTGCCTATGGCAAGGCACTGTGCCATTAGTGTTTTTGACGGGTGTTTTTTCGGCGGCTCTGGTTCAATGGCCGTCATTGATCCTTCCCAAGGACGAGAGCTCTTATGGAAATCTCAGGTAACACAGCTTTTTATGCCGGTCTGAGCAGCATTCAGAGTGGGCAGAACCGCGTCGATCAGGCTGCCAGCCAGATCGCCAACAATACAATCGAGCGTTCGGTCACCAGCCAGTCATCGGAGGTGCAGATCGATCGCTTGCGTGGTGTGGATCGCGCGCAGCAATCGGACCTCGCCAGCAGCGTGGTCGATATGGCTCTAGGCAAGATTCAAGCGGAGCTGGGCGTGAAAGTCGCCAAGGCATCCGACGAAGTGCTGGGTACATTGATCGATACCTACGCCTGATTTTTTGTATCCCCGCATTGCCAGACGCCGCGATTATTCGCGGCGTTTTTCGTTCTAAGTCGTTATCCCTCAACTAATCTTTTTCTAGTCCTGTATGACTCGATCGAGTGCATGGCGCGTGGCTGTGTCCGTCATTCACCGAACGCGATGACGAACGGCAAAAGATCGATGCTTGACAAGATTTCGGCGTAAACGTATGTTTCAAACAACTGTTTGACCGTCACAACAAATCAATGCGGTCGTTCATTCCCGGTTACATCAGCAGAGGTTTATCGCTATGCCTGACTACAAGGCCCCCTTGCGTGATATTCGCTTCGTACGTGACGAACTGCTCGGCTACGAAGCGCACTATCAGAGCCTTCCGGCTTGCGCGGACGCAACTCCGGACATGGTTGACGCCATCCTCGAAGAAGGCGCCAAGTTTTGTGAACAGGTATTGGCTCCGCTGAACCGCGTGGGCGACATCGAAGGCTGCACCTGGAGCGAGTCCGGCGTGAAAACCCCGACTGGCTTCAAAGAGGCTTACAAGCAATTCGTCGAAGGCGGCTGGCCGAGCCTGGCGCATGACGTCGAGCACGGTGGTCAGGGTCTGCCTGAGTCGCTGGGTCTGGCGGTCAGTGAGATGGTTGGTGAAGCCAACTGGTCGTGGGGCATGTATCCAGGCCTGTCGCACGGCGCGATGAACACCATCTCCGAGCACGGCACCCCTGAGCAGCAAGAGGCCTATCTGACCAAACTGGTCTCCGGCGAATGGACCGGCACCATGTGCCTGACCGAACCGCACTGCGGCACCGACCTGGGCATGCTGCGCACCAAGGCCGAACCTCAGGCCGACGGTTCCTACAAAGTCTCCGGCACCAAGATCTTCATCTCGGCCGGCGAACACGACATGGCCGACAACATCGTCCACATCGTACTGGCCCGCCTGCCGGACGCTCCTGCCGGCACCAAAGGTATCTCGCTGTTCATCGTGCCGAAGTTCATGCCGAACGAAGATGGCACCGTCGGCGCACGCAATGCCGTGACCTGTGGCTCGCTCGAACACAAAATGGGCATCCACGGCAACGCCACTTGCGTGATGAACTTCGACGGCGCGACCGGTTATCTGATCGGCCCGGCGAACAAAGGTCTGAACTGCATGTTCACCTTTATGAACACCGCTCGTCTGGGTACCGCGCTGCAAGGTCTGGCCCACGCCGAAATCGGCTTCCAGGGTGGCCTGAAATACGCTCGCGACCGTCTGCAAATGCGTTCGTTGACTGGCCCGAAAGCGCCGGAAAAGGCTGCTGACCCGATCATCGTTCACCCAGACGTACGCCGTATGCTGTTGACCATGAAGGCATTCGCCGAAGGCAACCGTGCGATGGTGTACTTCACCGCCAAGCAGGTCGACATCGTCAAATACGGCGTGGACGAAGAAGAGAAGAAGAAAGCCGACGCACTGTTGGCCTTCATGACGCCAATCGCCAAAGCCTTCATGACTGAAGTCGGTTTCGAATCGGCTAACCACGGCGTGCAAATCTACGGCGGCCACGGCTTCATCGCCGAGTGGGGCATGGAGCAGAACGTTCGCGACAGCCGCATTTCGATGCTGTACGAAGGCACCACCGGCATCCAGGCACTCGACCTGCTCGGCCGTAAAGTACTGATGACCCAAGGCGAAGCTCTGAAAAGCTTCACCAAGATCGTCCACAAGTTCTGCCAGACCAACGAAGGCAACGAAGCTGTTCAAGAGTTCGTCACGCCGCTGGCTGCACTGAACAAAGAGTGGGGCGAGCTGACCATGAAGGTCGGTATGGCCGCCATGAAAGATCGCGAAGAAGTCGGCGCGGCCTCTGTGGATTACCTGATGTACTCCGGTTATGCCTGCCTGGCTTACTTCTGGGCTGACATGGCACGTCTGGCAGCCGAGAAACTGGCAGCGGGCACCGGCGACGCAGCGTTCTACACTGCCAAGCTGCAAACCGCGCGCTTCTACTTCCAGCGCATCCTGCCGCGTACCCGTACGCACGTGGCTACCATGCTGTCGGGCGCCAACAACCTGATGGACATGAAAGAAGAAGACTTCGCACTGGGCTACTAAGCCCCAGCGCAGTCGCTGAGAAACCGCTGCTTCCGAAAGGAGCAGCGGTTTTTTTATGCGCCCTGGATAGCGATTGGCCTCCACGCCAAATATTCCCTGATGAAACGCTAAGAAAAGTCGAATTCCTGCCGTTAAAGAGGCTGCGATGTGACCTGCGTCACATCCGATGTGCTTAACTGCTCAAAATGCAGGCACAATGCCATCTTTTGCCGGGTCGGAGCTTTACCCCTTGCCGCGTTCTTCCGCCGTACGTTTCAGTCATTTCCTACCCTCCCTGCTGTTGTTGCTCGCGGGGCTGGCGGCTGCGTACGTGAAAGACCTCAGCGTGTTTTTCACATCGCTGTTCAACGTGTTGCCGACCTTGGTGCTGTTGCTCGGCGGTGCGTACTGCGCCGTTTACCGACGCCAGCGCGAACTGTTTCTGATGGTCACGGTGTACATCGCCTACTTCCTGCTCGACACCCAGACCGACTATTACCGCGACAACGGCAAGGTTCGTGAAGACGCCGCTGTGGTGTTCCACCTGGTCTGTCTGCTGCTGCCGCTGTTGTTCGGTCTGTTCGCGGCGTGGCAGGAGCGTACGCATCTGTTTCAGGACATGGTCGCGCGCTTCGCCGTGCTGCTGGCGTTCGGCAGTGTCGCGCTGGGGATTGAGCAAAGTTACCCACAGGCGCTACTGATGTGGCTCTCGGAGATTCGCTGGCCGGCGCTGCACGGCGCGTGGATGAGCCTGATTCAGCTGTCGTATCCTGTGTTCATCTCGGCATTCCTGTTGCTCGCCTGGCAGTACTGGCGCAATCCGCGTCCGCTGCACGCGGCGCAACTCGTCGGGTTGCTCGGCGTGTTCTGGATGCTGCCGAAGACCTTCATCTTGCCGTTCACCCTGAACATCATGTGCAGCCAGGTGATGCTGATGATTGCCGCAGCCGTCGCCCACGAAGCCTATCAAATGGCCTTCCGCGATGAGCTGACGGGTCTGCCGGGCCGTCGCGCACTCAATGAGCGCATGCAGCGGCTGGGTCGCAACTACGTGCTGGCGATGAGCGACGTCGATCACTTCAAGAAATTCAACGACACCCATGGCCACGATGTCGGTGACCAAGTGCTGCGACTGGTCGCCAGCAAGCTGTCGAAAATCAGCGGAGGCGGTAGGGCGTATCGCTATGGCGGTGAGGAATTCGCCTTGGTGTTCGCAGGCAAAACCCTTGAAGAATGCATGCCGCACCTGGAAGTCATTCGCGAGTCGATTGCGTCCTACAGTATTCAGCTGCGTAATCAGGAAAACCGCCCGAATGATGACCAGCAGGGGCGCCAGCGCCGCGCCGGTTCCGGGGCATCGAGTGTGTCGGTGACGGTGAGCATCGGCGTCGCCGAACGACTGGAGCAGCGCAACCCCGAGCAAGTCTTGAAATCTGCTGACGAAGCGCTCTACAGCGCCAAGGGTGCGGGCCGAAACTGCGTGGTAGCGTACGGTCAGAATCGCCGTGGCGCGGTGCGCATGGACAGCGCTGCGGGTTGAGTGATGACAGCGCATTCAGCGTCTGGAGAGTGATTGTGGGGGCTGGTGGCCGGCAGTAGGTTAGAGAAACCTGCTGACGGAGAAGTACCATGCCCGAGTACAAAGCCCCGCTGCGCGACATGCGTTTTCTGATCGACCACGTCTTCGACTTCCACGCCAACTACGCCGCCCTCGGCGCTCACGACGCCAGCCCGGACATGATCAACGCGATCCTCGACGAGGGCGCGAAGTTCTGTGAGAACGTTCTGGCCCCGCTCAATCGCAGTGGCGACGAAGAGGGCTGCCATTTCGACAATGGCGTGGTGACAACGCCTACAGGCTTCAAGCAGGCTTTCGCACAATATGTCGAAGGTGGCTGGCACGGTCTGGCGGCGGATCCGATGTATGGCGGCCAGGGGCTGCCCAGTTCGCTGGGATTGGTCATCAGCGAAATGATCGGCTCCAGCAACACCTCCTGGGGCATGTATCCGGGCCTGACCCACGGCGCGATGTCGGCGATCCACGCCCACGGCACCGAGGAACAGAAAAACACTTACCTGAACAAGCTCACGGCCGGCGACTGGACCGGCACCATGTGCCTGACCGAAGCCCATTGCGGCACCGATCTGGGCATCATCAAAACCCGCGCCGTGCCCCAGGCTGACGGCAGTTACGCGATCTCCGGCAGCAAGATTTTCATTTCCGCCGGCGAACACGATCTGAGCGACAACATCATCCACTTGGTGTTGGCCAAACTGCCGGACGCGCCGGCGGGGACCAAAGGGATCTCGCTATTCATCGTGCCGAAATTCTTGCCAGATTCTGCCGGCGAGGCGGGTGAACGCAATGGCGTTTCCTGTGGCTCGATCGAACACAAAATGGGCATCAAGGCCTCGGCCACTTGCGTGCTCAACTTCGACGGCGCCAAGGGCTTTTTGATTGGCGAGCCGAACAAGGGCCTGAACTGCATGTTCACCATGATGAACCACGCACGGCTCGGCACTGGCATGCAGGGTTTGTGTCTGGGCGAGGCGAGCTTTCAGGGGGCGGTCAGATACGCCAACGACCGCTTGCAGATGCGCGCCCTGACTGGCGCTAAAGCCCCGGAAAAACCAGCCGACCCGATCATCGTCCACCCCGACGTGCGGCGCATGCTCCTCACCATGAAAGCCTTCAACGAAGGCAATCGCGCACTGACTTACTTCACCGCGCAACTGCTGGATGTCGCGCACCTGAGCAGCGACGCCGAAGCGCGGAAGGAGGCAGAAGACTTGTTGGCGTTTCTCACGCCGATCTGCAAAGCGTTCATGACCGACACTGGCCTGGAAGTGACCAACCACGGCATGCAGGTGTTTGGCGGCCACGGATTCATTCGCGAGTGGGGCATGGAGCAGTTGGTGCGTGACTGCCGGATCGCGCCGATCTACGAAGGCACCAACGGCATTCAGGCGCTGGATCTGCTCGGGCGCAAGGTGCTCGGCAGTCAAGGGAAGTTGCTGCGCGGCTTTACCAAGATCGTGCACAAGTTCTGCGCGGCCAACGCCGGGCATCCACAGTTGGGTGAGTTTGTCGCGCAGCTTGAAGGCCTGAATCAGCAGTGGGGCGAGCTGACCATGCAGATCGGTATGGCGGCCATGAAGAATCCGGATGAGGTGGGCGCCGCGTCGGTGGATTACTTGATGTACAGCGGCTACATCATCCTCGGCTATCTGTGGCTGCGAATGGCATTGGTCGCGCAGGCGCAACTGGATGCGGGCGAGGGCGAGACGGATTACCTGCAGGGCAAATTGGCGACCTGCGAGTTCTATTTCAAGCGCTTGCTGCCGCGTACCACGGCGCATCGGGCGGCGATTGAGGCGGGGAGTGATTGTTTGATGAAATTGCCTGCAGAACTGTTCGCGCTGTAACGCGTTTCTGCTACCCATATTTAGCCCGCACACGCGGGCTTTTTGTTGGTGACTAAAAATAACAAATCAGTCACCGGTTGACCCTATGTGTCGCAAAAGTTGTTGAGGTACACTCCGGCTCAACGAAAACACATTCCCACGAATCACCGTTTAGATCCTGCGAGGTTTGCCATGGCTGACTACAAAGCGCCGCTGCGCGATATGCGCTTCGTCCTCAATGAAGTATTCGAAGTCGCCAAACTCTGGGCCGAACTGCCGGCACTGGCCGACACGGTCGATGCCGAGACCGTCGAAGCGATTCTCGAAGAGGCCGGCAAGGTCACCAGCAAAAGCATCGCACCGCTGAGCCGCGCAGCCGACGAAGAAGGCTGCCACTGGGCGGACGGTGCCGTCACCACTCCGGCCGGTTTCCCACAGGCTTATCAGACTTACGCTGAAGGCGGCTGGGTTGGCGTCGGTGGCGATCCTGAGTTCGGCGGTATGGGCATGCCCAAAGCCGTGTCGGCCCAGGTCGAAGAAATGGTCAACTCCGCCAGCCTGTCGTTCGGTCTGTACCCAATGCTGACTGCCGGCGCCTGCCTGTCGATCAACGCTCACGCCAGCGAAGAGCTCAAAGCCGCCTACTTGCCCAACATGTACGCCGGAGTCTGGGCCGGTTCGATGTGCCTGACCGAACCGCATGCCGGCACCGACCTGGGGATCATCCGCACCAAGGCCGAACCGCAGGCCGATGGTTCCTACAAGGTCAGCGGCACCAAGATCTTCATTACCGGTGGTGAACACGACCTGACCGAAAACATCATTCACCTGGTACTGGCCAAATTGCCGGACGCGCCGGCAGGGCCGAAAGGCATTTCGCTGTTCCTGGTGCCGAAGTTCATGGTCAATGCCGATGGCAGCCTGGGCGCGCGCAACCCGGCCAACTGCGGTTCGATCGAACACAAGATGGGCATCCAGGCCTCCGCAACCTGCGTGATGAACTTCGACGAAGCCGTGGGTTATCTGGTCGGCGAGCCGAACAAAGGCCTCAATGCCATGTTCACCATGATGAACTACGAGCGTCTGGGCGTCGGCATTCAAGGTCTGGCCACCGGCGAGCGCTCTTATCAGAACGCCGTCGAGTACGCGCGCGACCGTCTGCAAAGCCGTTCGCCGACCGGCGCGCAGAACAAGGACAAAGTCGCAGACCCGATCATCGTCCACCCGGACGTGCGCCGCATGCTGCTGACCATGAAAGCCTCGAACGAAGGCGGCCGTGCGTTCTCCACTTACGTGGCGATGCAACTCGACACTGCCAAGTTCAGCGAAGACGGGACCACGCGCAAACGTGCTGAAGATCTGGTGGCATTGCTCACGCCAGTAGCCAAGGCGTTCCTGACTGATCTGGGTCTGGAAACCACCGTTCACGGTCAGCAGATTTTCGGCGGCCATGGCTACATTCGCGAGTGGGGTCAGGAGCAACTGGTACGCGACGTGCGCATCACCCAGATCTACGAAGGCACCAACGGCATTCAGGCGCTGGACCTGGTCGGGCGCAAAATTGTTGGCAGCGGCGGGGCGTTCTACAAGCTGTTCGCCGATGAGATCCGTCACTTCACCGCGACTGCCAATGCTGATCTGGGCGAGTTCACCAAGCCGCTGAACGATGCGGTCGATACCCTCGACGAGCTGACTTCGTGGTTGCTGGACCGGGCGAAGAGCAACCCGAACGAAATCGGCGCTGCCTCGGTCGAATATCTGCAAGCGTTCGGCTACGTTTCCTACGCCTACATGTGGGCATTGATGGCTAAAGCGTCGTTGGGCAAAGAAGCGCAGGACGATTTCTACGCCAGCAAGCTTGGCACCGCGCGTTTCTACTTCGCCCGTTTGCTGCCGCGGATTCACTCGTTGAGCGCCTCGGTCAAGGCTGGCAGCGAGTCACTGTTCCTGCTCGACGCTGCACAGTTCTGACAATGTAACGTCATGTAAGCAATCTCTTACGTGACGTGCTGCTGTTCTCCCATATGCGCGGATTGGATCCACAGCTAATCTACATTTCATGGACGTCGCGCAGGAAGCGCAAAGCAACAACACGGACACGTAGGATTCTGCCAGGGTGGCGGAGTGAAATGGATGTCAGGGAAACAGTCTGCAAAGCCCCGCTTCGGCGGGGTTTTCTTTTGCCTGCAGAAAAGTACTCAGCTCAGGGGATCCGGCGGCGGCGCGACTTTCAGCGGCTTGTTCTCACGCTGCAACACCTCTTCCAGCAACGTCCGCAGCAACGCTAATGGAGCCTGCTGACGTTGCACATCGCGACACACCAGCCCGACTTTCAACGGCACGCGCGGTTCGCTCAGCGGCTTCCACAGCAGATCCTGATCGTCATATTCCATCTGCGAGCGCCCAGGCAGCACCGTCGCCAGTCGCATGTGCGGCAAGCTGTCGAGAATCCCCAGCATATTGTTCAGCTCGGCCTGCACCTGCGGACGTCGCCCGAGATTGGCCAGTTGCGCCTGCCAGATCTGCCGGATCTGAAATTCTTCCCCAAGCAACAGCATCGGCAACTCGGCGGCCTGCTTCATCGAGACCTTCTTGAATTCGCGCAACGGATGATCCGCCGGGATGACAAGCGCCAGTTCATCTTCGTACAGCAGCACGCCATGCAGCCCCGGCTGGCGCGGCGGCAGATAACTGATGCCGATATCCAGCGAGCCGTTGAGCAAGCGACGTTCAATCTCAATCCCGGTCAGCTCGTAGATCTGCACCACCAGATGCGGCTGCGCCTTGCGCACCCGCTCAAGCATTTGCGGCACCAGGCTGGTGTGCACCGTTTGCAGCACGCCAATCGCCAGCGTGCGCAGTGCCTGACCCTTGAAGTTGCCCAGCGCTTCTCGCGCCCGTTGCAACCCGTCGAGCAGCGGCACGGCGTGGTTGTACAAAGTGTGCGCGGCGAGCGTTGGCAGCAAGCGTTTGCTGCTGCGTTCGAACAGCGTGACGTCGAGGTTTTGCTCGAGCTGACGGATCTGCTGCGACAGCGCCGGTTGCGAGATCGACAGTCGTTCAGCGGCGCGGCCAACATGACCTTCTTCGTAGACCGCGACGAAATAACGCAGTTGTTTGAAATCCATAAGTAATACTTATCGAAAATGCTGGGAAATCGAAATGGCTCAGCGCCCTGTGTGGGCCTAGTCTAACCGCAATCACAGGGCTTACAGGGCCGGAAAGCGCGATGACCAGCGTTCGCTTCGACAGGGTTTACATAGGCAGTTCAAAAAACCTCAATCGAGGGTTTTTTTAATGAATCTGTTCAATTTAAGGCGCCCGGTGCCGAGCCTCGATGACTTGGCATTAGTGGCTTCGGACGACAGCGAGAATTCGCAGCGCCTGATGCCCAGTGTCGAGCGGCCGCCACAGGTCTTCGTACGTGGTCAGGGCTCTTGGCTGTGGGACAGCAATGACCGCGCTTATCTCGACTTCTCGCAGGCCGGTGGTGCCAACAGCCTCGGCCACAGTCCTTCGGCACTGGTCAAAGCCATCGCCAGTCAGGCGCAGGCGCTGATCAATCCCGGTTTCAATCTGCACAATCGCGGCATGCTCAGCCTCAGCGAACGTCTGTGCGCCAGCACCTCGAGCGATCAAGCCTATCTGCTCAACAGCGGCAGCGAAGCCTGCGAAGCGGCAATCAAACTGGCACGCAAGTGGGGGCAACTGCATCGCGGCGGCGCCTCGCGGATCATCGTCGCCAGACAAGGATGCCATGGTCGTAGTCTGGCGACGATTTCGGCGTCGGACAGTTCCAACCTGCACAACCGCTTTGCGCCGTTGCTGCCGGGTTTTGATCTGGTGCCGTTCAACGACTTGCCAGCGCTGCACGCTGCCGTTGATGCGCAGACCGTGGCGATCATGCTCGAGCCGATCCAGAGCGACGCCGGGGTGATACCAGCGACCGATCGTTACCTCAAAGGTGTAGAGCGCTTGTGTCGGGAGCTGGGAATTCTGCTGATTCTCGATGAAGTGCAAACCGGAATTGGTCGTTGCGGCACCTTACTTGCGGAACAATCCTACGGCGTGCGCGCCGATATCGTCGTGCTCGGCAAAGGCCTCGGCGGCGGTGTGCCTTTGGCCGCACTGCTGGCGCGCGGCAAGGCTTGCTGTTTCGACCCCGGCGAACTGGGCGGCACCCATCACGGCAATGCATTGATGACCGCTGCTGGGTTAGTGGTACTCGAAAGCGTGCAGGATCGCGCCTTCCTCGAACAAGTGCGAGACAACGGCCAACATCTGCGCGAAGGTCTCGCCCGGCTTGCCCACCGTTATGAACATGGCGAGTTGCGCGGGCAAGGACTGTTCTGGGGACTAAGCCTGTCGGAAGACTCCGCAGAAGCCGTAGTCAAAGCCGCGCTGCACGAAGGCTTGATACTCAACGCCCCGCAAGCCAATTGCCTGCGCTTCACCCCGGCACTCACCGTGAGCAAAGCCAATATCGATGAAATGCTCTTGCGCCTGGCCCGGGCCTTCTCCCGAGTACGCACTGCACAGCTGCAATGCCGCAAAGGAATTGCCGTCTGACCCGAAGTTTCCTACCCGATTTCAAGAACCGTCTCGCGGTAAAACGCACGCCCCATGCCTGATTATTTTGGTGTGGGGCGTTTTTTTGTGGCCGGGTTTTGCCAAAGCGTTTTAACGCTTGAGCGATTGCTGTGCCAATGCTCTTTTAAAAAGGAGTCGCAGGGAGTGCGGCTGCCAGCAAACCAATTTCGTTGAAAAACGGGTTTTGTAATCTGTACCACCAGGTGGTATGTTTTTGGAAGGGATACCGATGTCATTCAGGTTGTTCAAGACCAAGGGTTTCGCGATCAAGGCCGGCAGGGCATGGATTTCGGATGAGGAGCTGCTGGAGGCTTTTACTCAGATGCTCGATGGACAAGCAGACAACCTTGGTGGTGGTGTCTGGAAGAAACGCCTGAACTCCAATCGGCATCGTTCAATCGTTCTGGCAAAGGGCGGTCGCTACTGGATCTACCAAGTGCTGTTTGCCAAACAGGATCAAAGCAATATCAGACCCGCGGAGTTAGCGGATCTGCGCAAGTTGGCGAAGGCGTATGCACAACTTACCGAAGGACAAATCGAGGGATTGCTGGCTATGAAGGAGTTTGTGGAGATATCTCATGAGTAAAAAATACAAAGGTGAAGTGTTTGAATCCGTACACGACTCAGCCAAGGCTCTGCTCGCGGTGGGTGCAATCAGCAAGGCGACGATGCGAGAGTTCGATGATTCATGTCTTGCAACGGTTCCTGACGCGATCCCGGCTGATCAGATCAAGGCGTTGCGAGAGCGCAATCACGTCAGTCAACCAGTGTTTGCGCGCTATCTGAATACCAGTGCCTCGACAGTCAAACAGTGGGAATCCGGGGACAAGCACCCCAGCGGCATGGCACTGAAACTGCTGAGCATTGTGCAAAAACACGGCCTGCAAATTCTCGCCTGAGCTGGCCGTGAGCTATTAAACCTGTAATTGGCACTGAACCCTGACCAACGGCGCGGGTCGATTAGCGTGTATGGCTCAAAGTGAGCCAACCCCCAATCAGGAGCTGCCCCATGGACTTTATCCGCATCATCATCGCCATTCTGTTGCCACCACTGGGTGTGTTTCTGCAAGTCGGGTTCGGCGGCGCGTTCTGGCTGAATATTCTGCTGACACTGTGCGGTTACATTCCGGGGATCGTGCACGCGGTGTACATCATCGCCAAACGCTGATTTCAGTCGGCCAGTCCCATCACTCGCCGATAGAACCGCCACTCATGTTCCAGCGCATGGGCCTGATTGGCGGCACGGCGGAAGCCGTGGCGTTCGTCGGGGTAGTAATGCGCTTCGACCGGGATGCCGTTGTGTTCCAGGGCCGCGACCATGTCGCGGGTCTGTTGCGGGACCACCACGGCGTCCAACTCCCCCTGAAAGAACACCACTGGCACACGGATGTTGCTCGCATGCAGTAACGGCGTGCGGGCAGCGTAGCGTTCGGCATCCAGTTCAGGATCGCCGATCAGCCAGTCCAGATAATCGCCTTCGAATTTGTGCGTCGCACGGGCTAGCGCTACCGGGTCGCTGACGCCGTACAGGCTAGCGCCTGCGCGGAACACTTGATGAAACGCCAGCGCACACAACGTGGTGTAACCGCCGGCACTGCCGCCGCGGATGAATGCGCGTTCGCCATCGATCATCCCTTGGTCGGCCAGATACGCCACAACCGCGCAGGCGTCTTCGACGTCCACTTCACCCCAACTCAAATACAAAGCCTGGCGGTATTCCCGGCCATAGCCACTGCTGCCGCGATAGTTGAGGTCGGCGACGGCGAAGCCGCGTTGCGTCCAGTACTGGATGCGCGGGTCGAGCATCGGGTAGCAAGCGGAAGTCGGACCGCCGTGGATGAATACCACCAATGGCGGTTTGGCTTCGCCGCTCATGGCTGGATAAAAAAAGCCGTGAGCCTCGCCCGAACCGCTGGGATAACACAGGGTTTGTGGGCGGCTGATGCGTCCGGCAGGCAGTGGCGCGACGCCGCCGGCCAGCACTGCCACATCGTGTGTAGTGCGATCGATCGCAATGATCGCTGAAGGGCTGATCGGTGAAGCCGCGATGCAGTAGATGAATTGATCATCCATGGCCAAGTGGCGGAAGCGGCTGTAATCGCCGGTGAAATCTTCGTCGCGCAAAGCCAGACGCCCGAAACCACTTTCGCTCCAGGTCGCCAGATAACCGTCGCCCAACGGCAGCCAAGTGCAACCGCCCATTTGCCACGGCGCTGGCGCGTGATCCGCTTCGGCACTGGGTAATGCTGCGAAGCCATTTGCTGACTCGGCCCAGGGCTGCCAATAACCTGCGCGGTCGGTAAGGCAATACAGGCGTCCGTTTGCATCGAAGCGCGGTTGTTGAATCGACTCTTCACTTGTATTACCGGCCACGCAGCGCGGTGCCGAGAAACCTTGCCCGCTACGCTCGGCGACCATCAATCGAGTCGACGTCCACGGCTGATGCGGACGGCTCCATTCGATCCACGCCAGTCGCGTGCCATCTGGACTGATGATCGGCGAGCTATAAAAGTCCGCACCTTCGGCTAGCAGGTGACGTTTGCCATCAGCCAGATCAATCGCCACCAGCCGATGCTGATCAGCGTTTTCTTCGACCGCCAGAACCTGCCCATTAGCGCAATTCAGATCGCCATAACGGCAGTCGCCCGAGGTCAGCGCTTGCGGCGAACCCTCCAGCGTCTGCCGATAGATTTGCTGATCCGCCTCATTGACGAAAGCCACTCCGTCGGGTGTCAGACAAAACGCCCCACCGCCATATTCGTACACCCGACTGCGCGCACTGAAACCCGTTGGCGTCAGACAAACAGCCGCGCCATCGCGCCAATGCCAGATCCGGCATGCGGCGTCTTCGGGTCGGTATTCATTCCAGAACAAACCGTGCGCGCCCAGCTGCAGTTCAGCAAAATCCACCCCGGCGGCAACGGCCGCAGTGGCGCTGAAAGGCTCAGCCTTTGGCGATGAGTCGTGAGTTTCGTTCATTACGAAAGGCCAGTTGTTCAATGGTCTGGGTGGCATGCTCGGCTTCTTCGCGGGCCGCAAGGATCACGCCGTGATGTTCGGATTTACTGCACACAGGGTCGGCATTGCTGGCGTCTCCGGTAAGCATGAAGGCCTGGCAGCGGCAGCCGCCGAAATCCTGTTCCTTTTCGTCGCATGAGCGGCATGGCTCGGGCATCCAGTCGTAACCGCGAAAGCGGTTGAAGCCGAATGAGTCGTACCAGATGTGCTGCATGCTGTGATCGCGCACGTTGGGGAATTGAACCGGCAGCTGTCGGGCGCCATGACAGGGCAGGGCGGTGCCATCCGGCGTGACCGTCAGAAAGATGCTGCCCCAGCCATTCATGCAGGCTTTCGGGCGTTCTTCATAGTAATCCGGGGTGACGAATATCAGCTTGCACGGATGCCCTTCGGCTTCGAGCTTGGCGCGGTATTCGTTGGTGATGCGTTCGGCGCGCACCAGTTGTTCTTTGGTCGGCAACAGGCCGACACGATTGAGCTGCGCCCAGCCATAAAACTGGCAAGTCGCAAGCTCGACAAAGTCGGCTTCCAGCGCAATGCACAATTCGATAATGCGGTCGATCTTGTCGATGTTGTGCCGATGGGTAACGAAGTTCAGCACCATCGGATAGCCGTGGGCTTTCACCGCACGGGCCATCTCAAGCTTCTGCGCAAAAGCTTTTTTCGAGCCGGCGAGCAGGTTGTTCACTTGCTCGTCGCTGGCCTGAAAACTGATCTGGATGTGATCAAGGCCGGCCTTCTTGAAGTCGCTGATTTTTTGCTCGGTCAGACCGATGCCGGAAGTGATCAGGTTGGTGTAAAAGCCCAGTTTGCGCGCTTCGTAGATCAACTCGGCCAAATCCTGGCGCACCAACGGTTCGCCACCGGAGAAACCCAGTTGCGCCGCGCCCATCTCCCGCGCTTCAGTGAACACCTTGACCCACTGTTCGGTGCTCAGCTCTTTGCCTTGTTCGGCGAAATCCAGCGGATTGGAACAGTAAGGGCATTGCAGCGGGCAGCGATACGTCAGCTCGGCGAGCAGCCACAGTGGCAGGCCGATTTCCGGTTTGGGCGGCACTTGCACCGATGACTCAGGCAAGTTCGATCCAGTGCTGCGCACGGGCAACCTCCATGAATTGCTCGATGTCATCACCGAGTTCAGGCACGCCGGGGAACTGCCGGTCGAGTTCGGCAATGATCGCCGCAACATCGCGCTCACCGTCGATCAGACCGCCGATCAGCGCGGCGCTGTCATTAAGTTTGATCATGCCTTCGGGGTAGAGCAGCACGTGGCCTTTTTGCGCCGGTTCGTACTGGAAACGGTAGCCGGGACGCCAGGTCGGGGTCTTACTGCGGTCGAAACTCATAAGGTGATTCCTTTATGCCAGACCCGTTGCTCGGTGACGCTGTGATAAGGCGGGCGTTTCAGTTCGTAGGCCATGCTCATGGCATCGAGCATGCTCCAAAGGATGTCGAGTTTGAACTGGAGAATTTCCAGCATGCGCTCCTGACCTTCACGCGTCTTGTAATGCTCAAGCGTGATCGCCAGACCATGCTCGACATCGCGCCGCGCCTGACTGAGGCGGGTGCGGAAATATTCGTAACCGGCCGGGTCGATCCATGGGTAATGCTGCGGCCAACTGTCGAGGCGCGACTGGTGGATCTGTGGCGCGAACAGTTCGGTCAACGAGCTGCTGGCGGCTTCCTGCCAACTGGCACGGCGGGCAAAGTTGACGTAGGCGTCTACCGCGAAACGCACGCCGGGCAGCACCAGTTCCTGCGAGCGTAGCTGATCCGGATCCAGGCCGACCGCCTGGCCGAGACGCAGCCACGCTTCGATGCCGCCGTCTTCACCGGGGGCGCCATCGTGGTCGAGCAGGCGCTGAATCCACTCGCGGCGGATCTCGCGATCCGGGCAGTTGGCCAGAATCGCCGCGTCTTTCAGCGGGATGTTCACTTGATAATAGAAGCGGTTGGCAACCCAGCCCTGAATCTGTTCACGGCTGGCCCGGCCCTCATACATCGCCACGTGATACGGGTGATGGATGTGGTAGAAGGCGCCCTTGGCGCGCAGGGCCGCTTCGAATTCGGCGGGGGACAGCGGGGTGTCGGTCATTGCGGTTCTCCGGGGAACAACCGTTGGATTCTGTGGTGTCTGGTCGGACGCCATCGCTGGCAAGCCAGCTCCCACAAGGATTGTTGGTGTTCACAAAACCTGTGGTCAGCTACAACACAATACTCATGCCGTCATACGCCACTTCAACATTGCGCTTCACCAGCTCCGCACGCTCTGGCGAATCTTCGTCGAGGATCGGGTTGGTGTTGTTGATGTGGATAAGCACTTTGCGTTGCTCGGGAAGCTGTTCCAGCACTTCGAGCATGCCGCCGGGGCCGTTCTGCGCCAGATGGCCCATCTCACGACCGGTGCGCGTACCGACACCACGCCGTTGCATTTCATCGTCATCCCACATCGTGCCGTCCACCAGCAGACAGTCGCTGGCGGCCATGATTTCCAGCAGCGGCGCGTCGACCTTGCCTAACCCAGGGGCATAGAACAGTTTGCCGCCGGTTTTCAGGTCTTCGACGATCAGGCCGATGTTGTCGCCCGGATGCGGGTCGAAGCGGTGCGGCGAATACGGCGGCGCAGCGCTGCGCAACGGCAGCGGGGTGAAGCGCAGGTTCGGGCACGCGGCGACGCTGAAGCTCTGGTCGAGCTCGATGCGGTTCCAGTCCAGCCCGCCGTTCCAGTGCTTGAGCATGTTGAACAGCGGGAAACCGGTACTCAGGTCTTCGTGGACCATGTCCGTGCACCAGACCTGATGCGGGCAACCTTCGCGCAGGCTGAGCAGGCCGGTGGTGTGGTCGATCTGGCTGTCCATCAGGATGATCGCGCTGATGCCGGTGTCACGCAGGGCACGGCCCGGTTGCATCGGGGCGAAGCTCTGTAGCTGCGCGCGGATGTCCGGTGAGGCGTTGCACAACACCCAGTTCACGCCGTCATCGGAAATCGCGATGGACGATTGGGTGCGGGCCTGGGCATTCAGGCTGCCGTCGCGAAAACCGGCGCAGTTGACGCAGTTGCAGTTCCACTGCGGAAAACCACCGCCGGCGGCCGAACCCAGAATCTGGACGAACATGTGCGCTCCATCATTTCAACGCTGAAAATAAAACGCCCCGGCGAGCCGAGGCGTTGCACTGCAATTCTGCAAAGCAGAAATCAGCGGCTGGCGAAGTACATGGTGACTTCGAAGCCGATACGCAGGTCGGTGTAAGCAGGTTTGGTCCAAGCCATCAGGTGACTCCTTCTTCAAGGTGGGTGGGATAGCGCTATCCATAGGTATAGTCCACGGCAGCGCAGGGATGTTCAAAATGGTTAGGTGGCTATGTTACTCAAAATTTCAGTGGCTTTGCCCATGAATCTTTGAGAAAGCTCGTTGCAGGCGCGGTAATGATCATTTTGGCGCTTGCCATGGTGTGCCTGGCGAAGAGCTGGTGGCGAGGCAGAGCCAGCCGCCATCGGCGCGGATCAGGCGTTGTACAGCGCTGAGCAATGCAGGAGGTTCCAGTTGCTTTATCGCTGTGACCAGCGAAGGCAGGTAATCCGACGAGTGGCCGGCAAGTTTGGCCTGCCAGTGCAATTCGGCGGCGTCTTTATTGGACAGGGCGCAGTCGTCGAATTGGGTGACCAGCGCCTGGAGGTGTTGGTTGAAGCTGAGGTCGTCGAGGTTGTCGATCAGCGATGGCAGCTCGTTGATGAATTTCTCCATGTGTCCGAGCAACTCCGCAGGTGTGGTGCTCGGCGACTGCACACCGAATATCAGTCCCGTCTGGCCGTAAATCTGCCGCAATCCGCTGAACACCGCGTAGCCCAATTGCAACTCAACGCGCAGGCGCTGGTAGAACGGTGTCTGAAATAGATGAGCAAGCAGGCGCCATGCGGCTTCGTCCGTGATCTCGCGGCTGGCGGTTGGGCAGAACAGCAGTAGCGCGTGTTCGCTGGAGGAGGCCGTCTCAATGTGGCGCCACAGGTGCGGCCCGTTGATCGCGGGCAGCGGTGGCAACAGGTTGTCTGGTACGCCGGGAATGCGACTCAGCGCCAGCCCCATCGCTGACTGGGTTTGCGGGCTAAGGCCGAGGGCGAGGCCATCCCAGCGGGAAGTTGTCCACAGGTGTGTGGCGTCGTCGGAGCATTCGCTGGCTGGTAAGCATTGATCCGGCAATGCCTTGAGCAGTTGTCGGATCGGCATCAGCGGGATTTCTGGCTCGGCGTGCACAGAATCGGCATCAGCATGCGTCAGACTTTTCAGCGCATGCTCGAGGACGCTGGGCATCGGCTCCTGCAAACCGCTCAGCTTCAGCAGCCATTGATTGCCCGTGAGGCTGAGAGACAATTCGACCCCGGCCTGACGCGCATCCTCACTGACCTCACGCAGATTGCGTTGCAGAGTCGCTTGCAGCTCAGTCGTAGCCGCCGACTCGAGCTGCCAGCGCAGATACACCGCGCCTTCAACGCCATTATCCGGCAACGCCTGGCTGAACTGCATTGGCGAACGTTCACGACGGTTGCGCGATCGATCCTGAGCAAACGTGCGCAGGCCACGGTGGGCGCTGGTCTGGCCGCGAATCAGGCCGGCGTTGGCCAACGGCTCGTCAGCGCGCAAAAACGGGTTGGCGGCTGGCAGATGCCAGTGAGTGCTGAAGTTATCCACAGTGCCGAATTCGCGGAGGATGTGTTTCAGGGCAGCAACGCCTGCTTCGGTCAGAGCGCTGTCGCATTGTTCGAACCGCACCAGTTGCAGCGCGCCGCTGACTTGCTGCTGACAGGCGAGCAGAGCTGCATGTTCTTTACGCAGCGGCGTCCAGTCTTGCTGAGCGGCGAAGAAGCTCAGCCAATCGAGCAGATGTTCACGCAGGGCCTCGGCTGCCTCGGGTGCCGAAGTGAACTCCAGATGCACCAACGCCTGCCCGTCAAACGGATACAACGGCGTGGCTTTCAAACCGTCAGCCAGCGTCCGTTGCCGCAAGTGCGCCATCAGGCCGCCAGGTTTTGCGCTGTTCAACCAGTGGCAAAGAAACCCCAGCGCCTCGGCAGACGATTCCGGCAACGCTTCGAATGCAAACAGCCAGTCAACCCGACGCTTGGCCACCTGTTGATAACTTTTCGCCGTGCCGTTCATCAATGGCAGCGCAGGCTGTTGCGGCAACTTATCCCCAACCGGCAGCGCAGCCGCAAACTGCTCCGCCAAGTCGCGCAGTTCTTCCAGACTCTGCGGCCCCGCCAGACTCAACGTCATCTGCCCGGTGCGATAAAACTGCTGATGAAAATCCTTCAGCGCCTGCTGAAATTCCGCGTCCTGCACCGCCAGGCTGTCTCGATTCCCCGCATGAAACCCGCGTAACGGATGCGCCTCCGCCAAGCCGCCATACAAGGCAAACTGCTGCTGCGCCGCCACATCCTGCGACCAGGCGACGAACTCCGCGTGCAGCACTTCACGTTCACGCAACTGATCGTCCAGATTCATACGCGGATGCGCGAGCATGTCTGACAGACGCTGCAATCCACCGCTGAAGGACGCTGGCGGCAGTTCGAAAAAGAAATCAGTGGTGCGCTCGCGAGTGCTGGCATTCACCTGCCCGCCGTGACCTTGCACGTAGGCCATCAGCGCCTCATCTGCAGGAAACCGCTCAGTGCCGAGAAACAGCAAATGCTCAAGAAAATGCGCCAGCCCCGGCCACGCCAACGGCACGTCATGGCTACCGGCAGCCACCCGCAATGCAGCCGCGCTACGCTTCAGACTCGGTATATGACGCAAGGTCACGCGCAAGCCGTTGGCCAGGGTTTCAGAATGGGGGCGAGGGGTGATCGGCGCAGGCATGGGCACTTCCAGAACAGTGAAGTGCCAATGCTAGCGGATTAGCGCTGGTTGAGCGCGGCGTAAAGTTCGGGGCGACGGTCGTGCAGGTAGCGATTGGCCGCGCGAGAGTCGAGCATCAACTGGCGATCCAGCTCACCGACGATCAACGCTTCGTCGAGTCCGGCCTGAGCGATACGACTGCCATCCGGCGCGGCGATGCTGCTTTGGCCGCAGTAATGGATGTCGCCTTCGTGTCCGCAGTAGTTGGCGTAGGCCACATAGCATTGGTTCTCGAAGGCGCGGGAACGCACGGTGACATCGGCGACGAAATCGAACGGAATCATGTTCGCCGTCGGCACCAGAATCAGCTCGGCGCCAGCCAGTGCCAGACGCCGGGTGTTCTCCGGGAACTCCATGTCGTAGCAAATCAGAAAGCCGATTTTCCAGCCGTTGAGTTCGACGATTGGAAAATCGTCCTCCCCGGCGCTGAACATCGAGCGGTCGAGATCGCCAAACAGGTGCGTCTTGCGGTAGTTGCACAGCCGCTCGCCGTGCGCGTCGATCAACTGCACGGCGTTGTAGATCTGTCCGTCGGCGGTCCTTTCCGGATAACCGTAAGCGATCGCCAGACCGGCAGCCTTGGCGATCCGTCCGATTTGCTGCGCCCATTCACCGTTGTAGACCTCGGCCAAAGTACCGACCGCTTCTGTGCCGATGTTGTAGCCGGTAAGGAACATTTCCGGCAGCACCAACAGATCGGCGCCCTTGGCCTCCATCGCCAGTTGATGCAGGCGCTGCAGGTTGGCGGCGGGCTCCAGTGGCATCGGAGGACATTGGTAAAGGGCTACACGCATCGGGGATTCCTCTTACTCGGGCAGGGCGATAGGGCCAATGTTTTTGAACACATCACCCGGGCCCGGGTTCGCTTTATGTGTCGAACCGCCGAAATGCTTCATGATCCCCCACACTGCATTGAGTGAAGTCTGCACCGCGCCTTCGACCCATGCCGGTGTCCACGAAACGTCGTCGCCGGCGATGAAAATCCCGCGCTGCTCGGCAGGCATCTCGTCCTGCATGAAGTGCGCGTACATGCGCTGGTTATAGCGATAGTGGCCGGGCAGGGCGCCTTTGAAGGCGCCGAGGAAGTGCGGATCGGCTTCCCACGAGACGGTGATCGGGTCGCCGATGATCCGTGCCGCGATGTCGACTTTCGGATAGATCTTCTTCAGCGCGTTCAACGCCAGCTCCACGCGTTTTTCCACCGGATGCGGAAGCATTTTCAGCGCATCGCTCATCCACGAGTAAGACAGGCAGATCACGCCCGGTTTGTCGTCGCCATTGTCGAACAGGTAAGTGCCGCGGGTCAGGCGATCAGTGAGGGTCATGCTCATCAGGTCGCGGCCGGTTTCCGGGTCCTTGTCCTTCCAGAACGGCCGGTCGACCATCACGAAGGTCTTCGACGACTGCATATAACGGGTGCGGTCGAGGGCCATCCACATTTTTTGCGAGAACAGAGTTTCGTCGCATTCGATCTGCGTGGTCAGCAGCCAGCTCTGGCACGTGGTCAGCACGGCGGCATATTCACGGGTGTCACCATTGTTGTCGGTAACGGCGAAACGGCCATCGGGGGCGTGGGCAATTTTCTTCACCCCGGAGCGCGGCGCACCACGGTGCAGCGACTTGAGGCTGGTGCCTTCTGGCCAATGTACGCAGCGCTCTGGCACATGACGCCAGATGCCTTGCGGGACTTGTTCGACGCCGCCGACCACCAAGTGCTGATGATCGTCGCAGTTGGTCATCACCACGCGGAAGATTTCCAGCATCGAGTTGGGGAAGTCCGAATCCCAGCCGCCGGTACCGAAACCGACCTGGCCAAACACTTCGCGATGATGGAACGACAGCTTGGCGAAGGCTTCGGAGGTCGCAACGAAGTCGTAGAACGTGCGGTCGTCCCACAGCGGGACGAGGGTGTTCCACAGCTCTTTCAGGCGTGGCACGTCGCGGTCGCGGATCGCTTGCTGAATATCCGAGAACTGCGAGCCGGCTTCCAGTGCGTCGGCCCAGGCGTCAGCTACTTCCTGGAACAGTGCAGGAAGATCCGCCAGTTTCTGTGCGTAATGGGTTTTGCCTTCCAGGTCGATCACGGTGCTACCCGACGCCGGCGTCAACGGGTTTGGGAAGGGCTTGGTCTCGAGACCGAGTTTGTCGACGTAGTGATAGAACGCTGTGGACGACACCGGAAAACGCATGCCGCCGAGCTCGGCAACGATGCCGTCGGTGCCGTTGAAGGCTTGCGAGCGCAGACGCCCACCAAGCTTCGAAGCTTCGTAAACCACAGGCTTCAAGCCAAGTTTCATCAGCTCATAAGCCGCCACCAGACCGGCAATGCCCGCGCCGACAATCGCCACTTCGGCGCCGTGATTGTGTTCAGGAATGCTGCCGAGACCGGCCGGGTGTTCAATCCAGTCGTCAAACCCGAAAGGGAAATCCGGGCCGAAAATGGTCACCGGTTTTTTACCGTCTGCAGGATGGCGATTATTCTTGTTCATGGCTGACCTTGCTGGCGACCCGACGCGGAATGCGCGTCTGAGTATAGGAAAAGATGCCAGCCATTCTAGGAAGCGTAGAACACGTTAATAAGACGCAATGTGTCGTCTATTTGTCGGTTTGCGCTGCAATTTGACGATCGATCTGGTCAGACTGGCTGTCCGCGATCAATTTTGCTGCTGAGGATGATCGAGGTAGTGGTCTTCTCCACCCCATCAACGGTGCCGATCTGATCCAGCAGTTGATCCAGCTGCTCCGGCGAATCGGTGCGCAACCACGCCACATAATCAAACTCGCCACTCACCGCACACAGCTGCTGCACCTGTGCCATCGCACTGAGCCGGCGCAGCACTTCCTTGCCGGAGCGCGGCTGCACCTTGATCCCGACATACGCCTGCAACCCGCCATCGACCACCCGCTGGCCAAGACGCACGCCATAACCAGTGATGACCTTGGCTTTTTCCAGACGTGCCAGCCGCGAGGTGACAGTGGTGCGAGCGATCCCCAACTGCCGCGCAAGCATCGCCACGCTCTCGCGGGCATTGATCTGCAGGGCAGCGATCAACTGACGGTCGATTTCATCAAGCACGGGTGGGCGGATGTCGGGCAAGGGGCGGCTCCAGGCGGAACGCAGATATGAAAAAGCCGCGCAATGCGCGGCTTTCAATTTGGTGGGCCCACACGGATTTGAACCGTGGACCAAAGGATTATGAGTCCTCTGCTCTAACCAACTGAGCTATAGGCCCTCAGTAGGCCGCGGATTATAGCGATGGTTTCTCGGCTGTGCTATCCGAATAATCCGATACTGTAATGCGCAGAAACGTTGCGGCGAATTCTTCGGGGGGCAGGGGCAGGCTGACGATGTAGCCCTGGATCTGTTCGCAGCCTTCGGCGGCGAGGAATTGTTGCTGTGCCTGGGTTTCCACGCCTTCGGCAATCACGGTGAATTGCATGCTCCGGCCCAACGCGATGATGGCGCGCACAATCGCTGCATCGTGGGGGTCGTCGGGCAGTCCGCGGACGAACGACTGGTCGATCTTGAGGATGTCCAGCGGCAGGCGTTTGAGGTAACTGAGTGAAGAATAGCCAGTGCCAAAGTCGTCGATCGCCAGTTGCACGCCGAGGTGTTTGAGCTGATGCAGCACCGCCAGCGCCTCTTCGGCCTGGCTCATGATGAAGTTTTCGGTAATTTCCAGTTGCAGTAAATCCGGCCGCAGGCGGTTGTCCTTGAGCAGTTGTTCGATGCGCCCGAGCAGATTCGGCTGGCGCAGTTGCGCACCGGCGAGGTTTACCGAGAGCGGGCCGAGGGATTCGTAGACCTGGCCCCACTCGAACATTTGCCGACACGCAGTTTCGAGCACCCAATCGCCGATCTGCAGGATCATGCCGTTCTCTTCGGCGAGCGGGATAAAGTGCTCCGGCGGTACATCGCCGAAGGTCGGGTGACGCCAGCGAATCAACGCTTCGGCACCGACCAGGCTGTGGTCATCGAGACTGATTTTCGGTTGGTAATAGAGAAACAGTTCGTCGCGTTCAATGGCCCGGCGCAGCTCGTGTTCCAGTGCCACACGTTCGCTGGCCTGGGCGGTGAGGTCGCGGGTGTAGCTCTCGACCCGGTTGCGGCCTTTGGCTTTGGAGCGGTACATCGCCGCGTCGGCATTTTTCACCAGCGTGGCGACGTCACAGCCGTCGCGCGGATACAGGCTGGTGCCGATACTCGCGCTGATAAAGAACTCGTGCTCGCCCGCCTGGAACGGCGCGCCGAAGCAGTTCAGCAGTTTGGTGGCGATGTTGTCAGCGTCGCTGGCCTGCTGCAAACCGGGCAGCAGGATGATGAACTCGTCGCCGCCCAGCCGTGCGACGGTGTCGATGTCGCGCAGCTGCTCTTTGAGGCGCACGGCGATGCCTTTGAGCAGCAGGTCGCCGACCGGGTGGCCGAGGCTGTCATTGATGTGTTTGAAACGGTCGAGATCAAGGAACAACACGGCGCCCTGACCACCATTTTCCTGCTGGCTGTTCAGCGCCATCTGCAAACGGCTTTCGAACAGCGTGCGGTTCGGCAGGCCAGTCAGTGGGTCGTGATGGGCCTGATAGTCGAGTTTGGCCTGTGCGTGTTTGAGGCTGGAGATATCGGCAAATACCGCGACGAAGTGGGTGATGAATTTGTCGCGGTTGCGCACCGCGCTGATGGTCAGCCAGCTCGGGTACAGCTCGCCGTTCTTGCGCCGGTTGGAAATCTCGCCTTGCCAGTGACCTTCGTCGGTCAATTGATGCCACATCGCAGCGTAGAAGGCGCTGTCGTGCAGCCCGGAGGCAAGCAGTCGCGGGGTGTGGCCGAGTGCTTCGCTTTCGCTGTAGCCGGTGATTTCAGTGAACGCGCGATTGACCGCGCTGATGTGCTGTTGCGTGTCGGTGATCAACACGCCCTCGGCAGTGCTTTCAAAAACGGTTGCGGCCTGTTGCAGTTTTTCCTGCATCAAGTGTCGTTCGGTGATGTCGCGGGCGATGGTCAGCATGCAGTCTTCATCGCCGATCGGCAGCGGCCGCGCAGACACCTCGCACAGGCGAATCTGCCCGTCACTGCGGCGAATGTGGCAGGTGAAGTCGCGCACGAAACCGTCGCGGTGCAGCAGGTCGAGCATCTGTTTGCGCTCATTGAGATTGACCCAGATCCCTAGATCCAGCGCCGAGCGATCCACCGACATGGCGCTGTTGAAGCCGGTAATGCGGCTAAACCCTTCATTGACCTCCAGCAGCAGCCCATCGCGCTGGCGCGACAGCAGCAAACCGTCGGGCGAGGCGTGGAACGCCTTGGCGAACTTCTCTTCGGAGGTTTGCAGCTGCTGCTGGGTTTCCTTGAGCGGCGTGATGTCGCGCACCACCACGACCAGTGCCGGCGTAGTGTCGAGATCAAACGGCTCGGCGGAAATCAGCCCGGTGAACAACTGGCCATTGTTGCGGCGAAAGGGCATTTCCAGATTGCGGATGCTGCCAGCCTGCAAGCGCTGCAACAGCCCCGGACCGACGCCGGGAATGCCCCAGATATTCAGATTGGTGGCGGTCTCGCCGATTACATCCTCGGCTTTGAGGCCGATCTGTTCTTCGAAGGCCTTGTTGACCTCCAGCAGACAACCGTCGGACAGCCGCGCGATCACCAGAATGTCCGGGCATTGCTGGAACACCGAGGCGAACTTCTGTTCGGACAAGCGCAGGGCTTCCTCGGTGCGCTTGGTTTCGCTGATGTCGATCATCAGGCCGCGCATCACCGGCTCGTGGCCGTGCTCGATCAAGCTGACAATGTCGCGTACCCACAAGCAGCGGCCGTCGGCGGTGATCACGCGGTAATCGAGGCTGTGATCGCGCCCGGCCAGCACTTCGTGATCGCAGAAACTCTGGGCGCGGGTCAGATCCGCCGGGTGAATGATGTTGCGCCAGAAGCCCGGGATCAGCCAATGCGACAGTGGATATCCGAGCAACTCCTCAGCGTGAGGTGACACATAGCTGTAGGTGAAATCGCTGATGCGCGCTTCCCAGGCAATGGCCGACAGACTCTCCACCAGCCCGCGATAGTGGTATTCGCTGCTGCGCAGTTCCTGTTCGAGGTCGATGCGCCGGGCGATTTCCGAACTCAGGCGACGGTTGATGCGGATTACCACCGCCAGGATGATCATCAGCAGCAACAGGCCCGGCAAGCCGTATACCAACAGATCAGACCAGAATGTCCGATGATCGAGGACGTTGCCCACCCAGTGTTCCTGAATGCTGCTGATTTCCTCCGGCGACATGTCGGCCAGAATTTTGTCGAGAATCCCCACCAACATCTTGTTCTCGCGTGGCACGCCCATCGCCAGTTGATAGCGATATGGGGTTTCGCCGCTGACATACAGCCCATCGAGCTTGAGCTGGCGCAGGCTCCAGACGCTGGAGGCCAGATCGCCGACCACTGCATCGACTTCGTCGGTGGCCAGCGCCTGCAATGCCGAGCTGACATTGGGCATGGCCACCAGATTCAGGTCGGGATGGTGGGTGCGCAGCAGTTCATGTGGCGCGTAGTTCTCGACCACGGCGATCTTCAGGCCGTACAGGTCTTCGATCTTGCGCGGTTGTGGGCCGCCGACATGGGCGAGGATGACAATCGGGAAATCCAGATAAGGGCGGGTAAAGGACAAGTAGTTCTGGCGTTCAGGGGTGGACATGATTCCCGGAAGCAGGTCGATCTGGCCCTTCTTGACCTGTTCCAGCACCACCGTCCAGCTTACCGGTTCTATTGGCGTGAGCTTGATCGCCAGGCGCTGGCGAATCACGTCGATATAGTCCGCCGCCAAACCCTGATAGCGGTTCTGGTCGTCGCGAAACTCGAAGGGCGGCCACGATGCGTCGACACCCAGGCGCAAGTCCGGGTGGGCCGTCAGCCAGCTACGTTCTTCGTCGGTCAGAGTCAGCGCGCCAGCCGTTGCGGTCCAGGTCATCAGCGACAGCAAAAAAAGCACGGTCGGCAGTCTGGGCATAACGGTCTCGTTATGGCTCGGGGGAATGTTTCGAGTGTAGACGGGGTATGCACGGGGAGGGGGTTGCGAGGGATTTAATCTGCCACATAAACAAAACCCCCGGCCTGGGCCGGGGGTTCTGGTATCACTCGTCGAGGAAGGAGCGCAGATGCTCGCTTCGCGTCGGGTGGCGCAGCTTGCGCAGCGCCTTGGCTTCGATCTGACGGATCCGCTCACGCGTTACGTCAAACTGTTTGCCCACTTCTTCGAGTGTGTGGTCGGTGTTCATGTCGATACCGAAACGCATGCGCAGTACCTTGGCTTCACGGGCAGTGAGGCCGGACAGTACGTCGCGAGTCGCTTCTTTAAGGCTCTCGACAGTGGCGACATCGATTGGCGACTGCATGGTCGAGTCTTCGATGAAGTCACCCAGATGAGAGTCTTCGTCATCACCGATCGGGGTTTCCATGGAGATCGGCTCTTTAGCGATCTTCAATACCTTGCGGATCTTGTCCTCAGGCATTTCCATGCGTTCGCCCAGCTCTTCCGGGGTCGGTTCGCGACCCATTTCCTGCAACATCTGCCGGGAAATGCGGTTGAGCTTGTTGATCGTCTCGATCATGTGCACCGGAATACGGATGGTGCGGGCCTGGTCGGCGATCGAGCGAGTGATCGCCTGACGGATCCACCAGGTGGCATAAGTCGAGAACTTGTAACCACGACGGTATTCGAACTTGTCTACCGCTTTCATCAAGCCAATGTTGCCTTCCTGGATCAGATCGAGGAATTGCAGGCCACGGTTGGTGTACTTCTTGGCGATCGAGATCACCAGACGCAAGTTGGCTTCAACCATCTCTTTCTTCGCGCGGCGGGCCTTGGCCTCGCCGATCGACATGCGACGGTTGATGTCCTTGATTTCAGCGATGGTCAAACCGGTTTCGGTTTGCAGCGCGATCAGCTTTTGCTGGCAACGAACGATGTCAGGTTGCACGCGACCAATGGCTTCGGCGTATTTGCTCTTGCCTTTGGCCAGGCCGTCGGACCAGCTTTCGTCGACTTCGTTGCCCGGGAACTGGCGCAGGAAATCGGTACGCGGCATACGTGCATCACGTACACACAGCTGCATGATCGCGCGCTCTTGCTGACGCAGACGATCCAAGGCACTGCGAACACGCTCGACCAGGCCTTCGAATTGCTTCGGCACCAGTTTGATCGGCATGAACAGTTCGGCCAGCAGCGCCAACTCGGCAGTCGTTGCCTTGTTGTTGCGACCGTTCTTCTTCAGCGCCTTGCGGGCAACTTCCATCTGATCGGCGACAGCGCCAAAGCGCTGTGCAGCGATAACCGGGTCCGGACCGCTTTCGGCTTCTTCTTCGTCATCGGAAGATTCGGCGTCGTCCTCTTCGGTGTCGTCGTCGGCCTTCGCGGCTTTCGCCTCGACTGGCGGCGGCACTTCAGCAGGCGGCGCGATACCGTCGTCCGGGTCGATATAACCGCTCAGGACGTCAGAGAGGCGGCCACCTTCGGTGGTTACGCGGGTGTACTCGGAGAGTATGTGGTCAACCGTGCCTGGGAAGTGCGCAATTGCGCCCATCACTTCACGGATGCCCTCTTCGATACGCTTGGCGATTTCGATTTCGCCTTCGCGTGTCAGAAGCTCGACCGTACCCATTTCACGCATATACATGCGCACAGGGTCAGTGGTACGACCGATATCGGTCTCCACTGCTGCCAACGCGGCTGCTGCTTCTTCTGCAGCTGCCTCGTCGGTGTCGGCGTCGGCCAGCATAAGGGAATCCTTATCTGGCGCAGCCTCGAATACGTTGATCCCCATGTCATTAATCATGCGGATGATGTCTTCCACCTGTTCCGGATCTGAAATATCCTCCGGCAGGTGGTCATTGACCTCTGCGTAAGTCAGGTAACCCTGCTCACGACCTAATGTGATCAACTCTTTGATACGAGACTGCTGTTGCGCTTTTCCGGACATAACACCCTATCCACTGAAGGTCTTGGCGGGCAAAAAACAAGCCGAGGATTATACCTGAGCTATGACCTCACGCGCCAGTTGAGGTCGGGTTTGATGCGGAAACACTATTTTTTAAAAGGTCGCGCATCTGATTTGCTATCTGCATTTTTTGTTCCGCGGTCAATCCTGGGTCGTTCGCTTTTCTGATGAGATCGTCCAGGGTTTGTGTGTGTTGGCCGGCAGATAACCTAGTAATGGTGTCTAAAAACTGTTGTTCAAGGTTATTGCCGTCAATCAGCCATTCCTTTTCCGCTAGCGCCTTGAGCAGACGTCCCTGATCGGTACCGTGCCAGCGTGCCATCAGCTGAATTGAGTTTAGCTTAGGATTTTTCTGTAACGCCTCGATCAGTGCCACCAGCAACTGCGCGTAGGTGTTGGCCTCGTTCGCAAAGTGATTGGCGCTGTCCACCCTGGCCGCCATGTGCGGGTGGTGAATCAGAGTGCGAATCGCCGTGAACATTGGGGCTTCAACGCCGATCTTGGTGCGAGGAGGATGTTGCTGATCGCCCCCGCGCTTGCCGTTTTTGTCCCAGGGCTTCTTGTCCCATTTCTTGCCGCCGGCGCCGGGTTTCTTTGGCGTCCATTCCTGCTGCGGCGCGTACATGTCTTGCGCCTGCGGCTGATGGTAGTCGCTGTAATCCGGCATTGCGTCGTAATCGATGCCTGGATCGTAAGCGGGCGGCGCATGCTGTGGCGCGCTCTGGGCCAGCTGGCTGACGGTTTCACTGCTCAATCCGGTGATCTCGGTCAGGCGCTGGCGCATCAGAATACGCAGGTTGGCGCCGGGCACCTTGTCGATCAGCGGTGCTGCCAGCGTCGCCATGTGCGCCTTGCCTTCGAGCGAGCGCGGGTCGGCTTCTTCGGTCAATTGCTGGAAGAAATAATCTGCCAGCGGCTGCGCATGCTGGTTGATCCGCGCACGGAATGCGTCGGTGCCCTCGGAGCGCACCAGTGTGTCCGGATCTTCGCCTTCGGGCAGAAACAGAAAGCGCGCACGGCGCCCGTCCTGCAGGCTCGGCAGTGTTGCCTCCAGCGCGCGCCAGGCGGCGTTGCGGCCCGCTTGGTCGCCGTCGAAGCAAAACAATACGTTCGGCACTACGCGGAACAGGCGTTTCAGGTGTTCTTCGCTGGTAGCGGTACCCAGCGTTGCGACGGCATTGCGCAGGCCTTGCTGGGCCAGGGCGATAACGTCCATATAACCTTCGACGACAATGATTTCGTCGAGGTTGCGATTGTTCTTGCGTGCTTCATAGAGGCCATAGAGTTCCTGACCTTTATGGAATACCGGAGTTTCCGGCGAGTTCAGGTACTTCGGCTTGTCGTCGCCGAGGACGCGACCACCGAAGGCAATGATCCGACCCCGGGAATCGCGGATCGGGAACATCACGCGATCGCGAAAGCGGTCATAGCGTTTGCCGGTTTCGGCGTTTTCGATCAGCAGGCCGGCGTCGACCATGGCTTTCTGCTGCAAGGTGTCGCTGCTCAGGTGCTTGAACAGATTGTCCCAGCCCGGCGGAGCGAAACCGAGACCGAAATCCCGCGCGATCTCGCCGGTCAGGCCGCGACCTTTCAAATAATCCACGGCAGCTTTGCGTGACGGATGGCTCTTGAGCGCCTGTCGGTAAAAATCAGCGGCCGCGGTCAGTAACGGGTACAGCGGCGAATCAGTCGGCTGTCGCGGTTTGTGCGCGCGACCACTTTCTTCGCGTGGAATCTCCATGCCGGCAGCTTTCGCCAGATCTTCGATTGCCTGAGGGAAATCCAGGTTGTCGTGATCCATGAGAAAGCCGAGGGCGTTGCCGCCCGCGCCGCAGCCGAAGCAGTAATAGAACTGCTTGTCGGGGCTGACGCTGAACGATGGAGTTTTCTCTTTGTGAAACGGGCAGCAGGCGGTGTAGTTCTTACCGGCTTTTTTCAGCTGCACACGCGAGCTGACCACGTCGACGATGTCGGTGCGGTTCAGAAGGTCGTCAATGAAGCTCTGGGGAATTAGCCCGGCCATGGCGTTCTCGTCGTCTGCGCTGCAATAAGTCCGATGCGAAAGGCGAGCGGACACGGTAGCTTGCGTGAAGCGCGCAAAAGCTGCGGCTCGACCGGTGTCGGTTGCGTAATCGCTGTCGGGAAGTGTATCTGCCGAAAATCCACTGACGTTAATGCCGATCAGTTTTCGACTGTTTGAAAGTATTGCGCTGAATCCGCTGTTGGCCAGTGTGTGGCCCCGGATAGCTCATAAAGCGGGCACGCAAACAGGTGCCTTGGGCTGATCGTCGTAAGAGGAATCAGTGGGTGTGCTCGTCAGTAGCCTTGAAAGACTCGTCAGAAAAGACGTGCACCGCTGGCAAAAAAGCCAGGTCTGACGTGGTGAAGCAGATTTGTCTCGGTCGCGTGTGCGGCGTCGACGATGAAGCATCAAGCGATATCCGCAAATGCCAATAGCCCGGCTGAGGGCCGGGCTTGGCAGAAGCTTGCTACGATCGTCTGTGTATTAGTACAGACGAACGGCGCGGCGCTGTTCGCGCTGAACTTTCTTGGCGTGACGCTTAACAGCGGCTGCTGCTTTACGCTTACGCTCAGAAGTTGGCTTCTCGTAAAATTCGCGGCTACGAACTTCAGCCAGTACACCGGCTTTTTCGCAGGAGCGCTTGAAACGACGCAGAGCTACGTCGAAGGGTTCGTTCTCTTTAACTTTGACGGCTGGCATCCAGAGCTACCTTCTTTCATTACCGGGATCAACGTTCTCGTCGCAAAAAATTCGCGGCTGAGGTCGTCGGTTTTTAAGGGTTGCGGATGTTAACCCCTCATTGACCGGAATGCAAAGCCTCTGATCGAAAACCGCTGGTCGGGGCACCACTCGAGGACTATTATGCGCGCCTTCGAAGTCAGCCTAAACAAGGCGCAAACCCATGCTAGTACTGGGATTAGAAACCTCCTGCGACGAAACCGGTGTCGCTTTATACGATAGTGAGCGCGGTCTGCTGGCCGATGCACTATTCAGCCAGATCGACCTGCATCGCGCCTATGGTGGCGTGGTGCCGGAGCTGGCCTCGCGAGATCACGTCAAGCGCATGTTGCCCTTGATCCGGCAGGTGCTGGCCGAGGCCGACTGCGTGCCGACCGAGATCGACGCCATCGCCTACACCGCGGGTCCTGGCCTGGTTGGCGCGTTGCTGGTGGGTGCTTCCTGCGCTCAAGCGCTGGCGTTTGCCTGGGGCATTCCAGCGCTCGGCGTGCATCACATGGAAGGCCATTTGCTGGCGCCAATGCTCGAGCCAAAACCGCCGGAATTCCCGTTCGTCGCTTTGTTGGTCTCCGGTGGTCATACACAGCTGGTGCAGGTCGATGGCATCGGCCAATACACCCTGCTCGGTGAGACCCTGGATGACGCAGCGGGCGAAGCGTTCGACAAGACCGCGAAGATGATGGGCCTCAATTATCCGGGCGGGCCGGAAATCGCCAAGCTGGCGGAGCAGGGCGTTGCCGGACGTTTCACCTTCCCGCGTCCGATGTGCGATCGCCCAGGTCTGGAATTCAGCTTCAGTGGCCTGAAAACCTCTGCTCTGAACACTTGGCAGCAATGTGTCAGCGCCGGGGACGACGGTGAGCAAGCCCGTTGCGACATCGCTCTGGCGTTCCAGCAGGCCGTGGTGGAGACTTTGACCATCAAGTGCAAGCGTGCCCTCAAGCAGGCTGGCATGAAGCGTCTGGTGATCGCTGGCGGAGTCAGCGCCAACAAGGCTCTGCGGGTTTCGCTGGAAAAAATGCTCGGCGGCATGCACGGCGAGGTGTTTTACGCCCGTCCGGAGTTCTGCACCGACAATGGCGCGATGATCGCGTTTGCCGGTTGCCAGCGCTTGCAGGCCGGTCAGCAGGAAAGCCTGGCGATCAGCGTGCAGGCGCGCTGGCCGATGGAGCAGTTGTCGCCGCTGTGATGAGCGGGGCGCATGGGCGGTATTTAAAAATGCCGTTCGCGCCCGGCAAACAGGTCGCGTAGATTGCCGCGGTGGCGCCAGACGATCAGCAGCGTGAGCGCGCTCATCGGCAACAGCGCCGCAGGCTCCTGCCACGCAAATAGCGGCAGGGTCAGTGGCGTAGCGATGAGTGCTGCCAGCGAGCTGGTGCGTGTCAGGTAAAACGTCAGCAGCCAGGCGCACACGGCGAGCAGCGCGGCGGGCGGATACAGGCCCAGCAGCATGCCGGCCGCCGTGGCGACGCCTTTGCCACCGCGAAAGCGGAAGTACAACGGGAACAGGTGACCGATCACGGCGCACGCGCCGATCCACGCCTGATCCTGCAGCGACAGGCCGATTGCCGAAGCGAGCAGCACCGGCAGCAGGCCTTTGCACAGATCACCGAGCAGGGTCAGGATGGCGAGTTTGCGGCCGACCAGGCGCAGCATGTTGGTGGCGCCGGCATTGCCCGAGCCACTCATTCGCGGATCCGGGTTTCCGGTCAGGCGGCTGAGCAAAATGGCGAAGGACAGCGAGCCGAGCAGGTAGGCGAGAATCGCCAGTGACCAAAACATGCTAACTATTCCGGGCGAGGACGCCCTGATTCTAACGGCGCATCGCGCCCTTGTCGTGCAACGGAGAAAAAGGCTTGGACAGAGTGTTTATCGAGGGCCTGGAAGTCGACACCGTGATCGGTGCCTACGACTGGGAACGCGGCATCCGACAGTGCCTGCGTCTTGATCTGAGCTTCGCTTGGGATAATCGCCCGGCCGCAGCCGGTGACGACCTGACCCTGGCGCTCGACTACGCCAGTGTATCCGCACGGATTCAGGCCTTTGCCGAGCAGGCGCAGTTTCAACTGGTCGAGACGTTCGCCGAGCGCCTGGTCGAAGTGCTGATGAGCGAATTCAAGATCACTTGGGTGCGACTCAAGCTGACCAAGCCTGGTGCAGTGCCTGCCGCCAAGGGCGGTGTGGGCGTGGAGATCGAGCGCGGATGTCGCTGACTCAGGTCTACCTCGGGCTCGGTAGCAATATCGAGCGCGAAACTCATTTGCGGGCAGGTCTTGATGCATTGGCGACGTTTCTGGTGGATATCCGCTGTTCGGCGGTATTCGAGAGTCAGCCAGTGGGGATCAAGAGCGGTCCGTTCTTCAACTTCGTGGTGTCGGCGTTTACCGACCTGCCGTTGATGGAACTGGACCGCCGCTTGAAATTCATTGAGGCGGATAACGGCCGTTATGCGCCGGATCGCAAGGGTTTGCCGCTGGATATCGATGTACTGCTGTATGGCGATCTGGCGGGCAACTTCGACGGATTGCTCCTGCCGCGTGCAGAAATTCTGAAGAACGCCTTTGTGCTGTGGCCGTTGTCGCTGATTGCGCCGGATCGAGTACACCCGGGCGTGGGAAAAAGCTTCGCAACGTTGTGGGCCGAAGCGCAGATCGATCAGGTGCTGGCGCCGGTAGCGTTCGAGTGGCGCGGCGAGCAATTGACCCCGGCAAACATTTAAAACAACAGCTCGCAGCCTGCGAGCTTTTGATCTTGCCTCATGCGCGCTCTTTGTAAGCCTTCAAAGCCTTGAGCCGTTCACGCTTGAGCGCTTCGCCCAACTCCGGGCCTTTAAAACCCTTCTCCAGCAACGGCTGCACCGCCACGCCACGTGCAGCATTCGCCGCGCCACGCAGATAATCCGCCTGTGGATAACTGCGCTGCTCCAGTCCTTTACGTCCCCGAGCATCCATCTCACAGGCGACAATAAACTCCTCAAACCGCTGGGGTCGGCGATAAACGTCAAAGCTCTGCAGCAACTCCAGCAAAGTCGAAGCTTTCAGCTCCAGGGCGCGATGGCCATGGGTGTGATACTGACCAACCAGTAGTGCCAATTCCTGGCAGTCTTTCGGCGCTTTGAAGCGTTCGTTGACTGCTTTGATCAGCTTCAGGCCTGTGTGCTCATGCGCGATATGCCGTGGCCAGTGTTCTTCCGGCGTCAGACCTTTACCGAGGTCGTGCAGTAAGCAGGCCCAGCGCACTGTCAGCGGTTGTTTATGCAGCGCCGATTGCTCGAGCACGCTCAACGTGTGAATCCCGCTATCGATTTCCGGATGATGGATTTCCGGTTGTGGCACGCCGAACAACGCGTCGACCTCTGGCATCAGCACTTTCAGCGCGCCGCAGTCGCGCAACACCTGAATGAATACCTGCGGCTGATCTTCCATCAGTGCTCGGGAAATTTCCTTCCAGCTACGCTCAGCGGTCAGCGCCTCAAGCTCACCGGATTCGCTCAGCTCGCGCATCAGCTCAAGCGTCTCGGGCGCGACGGTAAATCCCAGTCCTGCATAACGAGCAGCGAACCGCGCAACACGCAACACTCGCAGGGGATCTTCGGCGAACGCCGGAGAAACGTGACGCAATACCCGATCATCCAGATCGCGTTGGCCATGATAGGGGTCGGTCAGATTCTGCTGATCATCCTCGGCCATGGCGTTGATGGTCAGGTCGCGGCGGATCAGGTCTTCTTCGAGGGTGACTTCGGGGCTGGCGTGAAAAGTGAACCCGCCATAACCGCGACCGCTTTTGCGCTCGGTGCGGGCAAGGGCATATTCCTCGCCGGTTTTCGGATGAAGGAACACCGGAAAATCCGCTCCCACCGGACGAAAGCCTTTAGCGAGCATCTCGTCCGCCGTGGCGCCGACCACAACCCAGTCGATATCGGTGACCGGTTTGCCCAGCAGGCGATCGCGGACCGCGCCGCCGACTTTATAAATCTGCATAAAAAACCTCCGTAAGCCCGACAGGATAACCCTTGCATCGGATTTGCGGAGGCCGGAACCGGATCAAAGATGAATTACGGCCAGGTCGAGTCGGCCGTAATCGCCTTCGCCGTGTTCACTGCGCGGTGGAACGTGGTGGGTTTTCATGATCTGGTCGCCTTGCAGGGTTTCCAGATGAATATCGAAGCCCCACAACCGGTGCAGGTGTTTGAGTACTTCCTCGGTGGATTCGCCCAGCGGTTTGCGGTCATGTTGCTGGTGGCGCAGGGTCAGCGAACGATCACCGCGGCGGTCGATGCTGTAGATCTGCACGTTGGGTTCGCGATTGCCGAGGTTGTATTGCGCTGCCAGGGTTTCACGAATGATCCGGTAACCGGGCTCGTCATGAATCGCTGGCACCAACAGGTCATCCTTCTGGTCGTCATCGAGAATGCTGAACAGCTTCAGGTCGCGGATCACTTTGGGTGACAGGTACTGCAGGATGAAACTCTCATCCTTGAAGCTGCTCATGGCGAACTTGATGCTCGACAACCAGTCGGAACCGGCCAGATCCGGGAACCAGTGGCGATCCTCATCGGTAGGTTCTTCGCACATGCGCCGAATGTCGCGGTACATGGCAAAACCCAGTGCGTACGGATTGATGCCGTTATAGTACGGGCTGTCGAAGCCAGGCTGAAACACCACGCTGGTGTGCGAGGTGAGGAACTCCATCATGAAGCCATCAGTGACCAGGCCTTCGTCGTACAGGTCGTTCATCAACGTGTAATGCCAGAACGTTGCCCAGCCTTCGTTCATCACCTGAGTCTGGCGTTGCGGGTAGAAATACTGAGCGATCTTGCGCACGATGCGCACGATCTCGCGTTGCCACGGCTCCAGCAGCGGTGCGTGCTTCTCGATGAAATACAGGATGTTTTCCTGCGGCTCGGCCGGGAAGCGGGCGTTGTCCTTGTCGCTGTATTTGTCCGCGCCTTTGGGGATCGTGCGCCACAGGTCGTTGATCTGTTTCTGCAGGTGTTCTTCGCGATCTTTTTGCCGGCGCCGTTCTTCTTCGGCGGAAATCGGATACGGACGTTTGTAGCGGTCGACTCCGTAGTTCATCAAGGCATGGCAGGAGTCGAGCAAGTCCTCCACCGCATCGATGCCGTGGCGTTCCTCGCATTGCATGATGTATTGCTTGGCGAACACCAGGTAATCGATGATCGAACTGGCGTCAGTCCAGGTGCGAAACAGGTAGTTGCCCTTGAAGAAGCTGTTATGGCCATAGCACGCGTGAGCCACCACCAGTGCCTGCATGCAAATGGTGTTCTCTTCCATCAAATAGGCGATGCACGGGTCCGAGTTGATCACAATCTCGTAGGCCAGCCCCATCTGTCCGCGACTGTAGGATTTTTCGGTGCTGAGGAAGTGTTTGCCGTAGGACCAATGGTGATAACCGAGCGGCATGCCGACTGATGCGTAGGCGTCCATCATCTGTTCGGCGGTAATCACTTCAATCTGGTTGGGATAAGTATCCAGCGCGTAGCCAGCCGCGATACGCGCGATTTCGCGGTCGTAGGCCTGGATCAGCTCGAACGTCCATTCAGAGCCGGTGGAAATCGGTTGGCGTTTCTGCTCTTTGGCGGTTTTGGCGGTCATGTCACTAACCTGCGCTGGAAGAGTTCACGGAAGACCGGATAGATATCCCCGGCCGAGACTAGTTGCTGCTGGGCAAAAGTGTCAGAAAAGGCTTCGGCTATGCGCTCGTATTCGTACCACAAGGCCTGATGTTCGCGCGGGGTGATCTCTACATAAGTGTAGTACTGCACAAACGGCATGATCTGGTTGATCAGGATGTCGCGGCAGATCGGCGAATCGTCATTCCAGTTGTCGCCATCGGAAGCCTGGGCGGCGTAGATGTTCCACTCGTTGCTCGAATAGCGTTCAGCCATGATCTCTTGCATCAGTTTCAGAGCGCTGGAAACAATGGTGCCGCCGGTTTCCCGCGAGTAGAAAAACTCCTCCTCGTCGACTTCCCGGGCGCTGGTGTGGTGGCGAATGAACACAACGTCGATCTTGTCGTAGTTCCGCTTGAGAAACAGGTAAAGCAGGATGAAGAAGCGCTTGGCGATGTCCTTGGTCGCCTGAGTCATCGAACCGGAAACGTCCATGAGGCAGAACATTACCGCTTTGGAGCTGGGGTTCGGCTGCTTGATCAGCAGGTTGTATTTCAGGTCGAACGTATCGAGGAACGGCACCCGATGGATGCGCGCGCTGAGCTTCTCGATTTCCGTTTCCAGCTCTTGAATGTCGCCGAAATTGTCCGGTTCTTCGCGTTTCAGCCGAGCCAGTTCTTCTTTCGCTTCACGCAATTTTTTGCGGCTGCTGCCGGACAATGCAATGCGTCGCGCATGCGCCGAGCGCAACGTGCGGATGATATTGATCCGGGATGGGTTGCCCTCGTTGCTGATGCCGGCGCGTACGGTCTTGAAGGTGTCTGTGCCGGTGAGATTGCGTTTCACCAGATTCGGTAGTTCGAGGTCTTCGAACATGAATTCGAGGAATTCTTCCTGGGTGATCTGGAAGACGAACTCGTCCATGCCTTCGCCGGAATTGCCGGCCTTGCCCGGACCGCGCCCACCACCGCCTCCCGGTGGACGGGCGATGTGTTCCCCGGCGGTAAATTCCTTGTTGCCCGGATGAACAACTGTCTGTTTGCCTCCGCGCCCGTGATGAAGCACCGGTTCGTCGATGTCGCGACCGGGAATGCTGATCTGTTCACCGTGCTCCATGTCGGTAATGGAGCGGCGGCTGACCGCCTCTTCGACAGCCTTCTTGATGTGGTCACGATAGCGTCGCAAAAAGCGCTGACGGTTCACCGTGCTCTTGTTCTTGCCATTCAGACGTCGGTCGATCACATAGCTCATGGGTGGCCCTCCGGGCAGCTTCAAGTTGTGAGCCGCAAGCTGCAAGTAGAAGCCGTTACCCGTAAACCGGGGTTCGCGCGCGTTCTTCTTGCCGCTTGCAGCCGGTAGCTTGCTGCTGCCTCACTGCGACTTCCGGACCCGTAGGTACCACTCGGAAAGAAGCCGTACCTGTTTGTCGGTGTAGCCACGTTCGACCATTCGTGTGACGAAGTCGTTGTGCTTTTGCTGATCCTCTTTGCTGGCCTTGGCATTGAAGCTGATGACCGGCAGCAGATCCTCGGTGTTCGAGAACATTTTCTTCTCGATGACCACCCGCAGTTTTTCGTAGCTGAGCCAGGTCGGGTTTTTGCCGTTGTTGTTGGCCCGGGCGCGCAACACGAAGTTGACGATCTCGTTGCGGAAATCCTTCGGATTGCTGATGCCGGCCGGTTTTTCGATCTTCTCCAGTTCCTCGTTGAGCGCGACGCGGTTGAGAATCTCGCCGGTTTCCGGATCGCGGTATTCCTGATCCTGAATCCAGAAGTCTGCGTACAGCACGTAGCGGTCGAAGATGTTCTGACCGTATTCGCTGTAGGACTCGAGGTAAGCGGTCTGGATCTCCTTGCCGATGAATTCGATATAGCGCGGGGCCAGGTATTCCTTGAGGAATCGCAGATAGCGCTCGCGAGTCTCAGCCTGGAACTGCTCTTGCTCGATTTGCTGCTCCAGCACATACAGCAGGTGCACCGGATTGGCGGCGATTTCATGCGGATCGAAGTTGAACACCTTGGACAGAATCTTGAAGGCGAAGCGCGTTGACAGGCCATTCATGCCTTCGTCAACGCCCGCCGAGTCGCGGTATTCCTGAATCGACTTGGCCTTCGGATCGGTGTCTTTGAGGTTTTCGCCGTCGTACACGCGCATCTTCGAGTAGATGTTGGAGTTTTCCGGCTCTTTGAGGCGCGAAAGCACGGTGAACTGCGCGAGCATTTTCAGGGTGTCAGGCGCGCAATGCGCTTTGGCCAGCGAGCTGTTGAACAGCAACTTGTCGTAGATTTTTACCTCGTCGCTGACGCGCAGGCAGTACGGCACTTTGACGATGTAAATCCGGTCGATGAACGCTTCGTTGTTCTTGTTGTTGCGGAAGGTGTGCCACTCCGATTCGTTGGAGTGGGCCAGCAGGATCCCGGTGAACGGAATCGCGCCCAGACCTTCTGTACTGTTGTAGTTGCCTTCCTGAGTCGCAGTCAGCAGTGGGTGCAGCACCTTGATCGGTGCCTTGAACATTTCGACGAATTCCATCAGGCCCTGGTTGGCCCGGCACAGCGCGCCCGAATAGCTGTAAGCGTCGGCGTCGTTCTGTGGATATTCTTCGAGTTTGCGGATATCGACCTTGCCCACCAGCGCCGAGATGTCCTGGTTGTTTTCATCACCCGGTTCGGTCTTGGCGACGGCGATCTGATTGAGGATCGACGGGTACAGCTTGACCACGCGGAACTGGCTGATGTCGCCGCCGAATTCGGCCAGGCGTTTGGTCGCCCATGGCGACATGATGGTGTTCAGGTAGCGTTTCGGAATGCCGAAGTCTTCCTCGAGGATCGCGCCATCTTCAGTGGCGTTGAACAGACCCAGAGGCGATTCGAAGACCGGCGAACCCTTGATCGCGTAGAACGGCACTTTCTCGATCAGCTGTTTGAGCTTCTCGGCCAGCGACGACTTACCGCCACCGACGGGACCGAGCAGATAGAGGATCTGTTTCTTTTCTTCCAGGCCCTGAGCAGCATGGCGGAAATACGACACGATCTGGTCGATGCATTCTTCCATCCCGTGGAAGTCTTCAAAGGCCGGATAGCGACGGATCACCTTGTTGGAAAAGATTCGCGACAGCCTCGAGTTGGTCGAGGTGTCGAGGAGCTCCGGTTCACCGATGGCCAGCAACAGACGCTCGGCGGCAGAAACGTAGGCGCTCCGGTCTTTTTTGCACAGCTCCAGGTACTCCTGCAGCGAGAGTTCTTCCTGGCGTGTGGACTCGAAGCGTTGTTGGAAGTGGCTAAAGATACTCATGACGTCACCTCGCTCGATACGTGGAGCCGACGCCGGATCACTCAGTCGATGCTGGCAACAGTCGTTTTTGACGACAGTTGTTTACCCCCCAGAACTCTTTCGAAGCAGACAACCCCGAAAGCTACTCCCGATGACCCGCGCGCCGGTGTACCGGCTCTCCCCTGATTTGGATGGCCTGGGCTTAAGGATAGTTGGGAATTCGGGAGGTAAAGGCGAGATACGTAATTAGTTGTGGCAGACCGTTCGTCTGCCACCGCCAAGCCCGCAGGAGCCGGGGCTTGGGCGTGACAAAAAAATTATTCGGACGTGCCTTGCGCCGTTTCCGCCGGATAAGTCGTACGCCACAGTTCAAAACCGCCGTCCATGCTGTAGACGTCAGAGAAGCCTTGGCTGATCAGGTAAGCGGCGGCGCCCTGGCTCGAATTACCGTGGTAGCAGACGACCACGGTCGGTGCGTCGAGGTCGGCAGCCTGGATGAAGGCGTGCAGGGAATGATTGTCCAGATGCTTCGAGCCGCTGATGTGCAGCGCAGCAAAAGTAGCGGGATCGCGGACGTCGACCACCACGGCGCCTTGCTCGCGCAGAGTCTGGGCCTGTTCTGGGGGAATACGTTTGAATTCGCTCATGGCGGGTTCCTGTGGCTCGGCTGAAAACGCAGTCTAGCGCGGGGCGCTGGCTGGCGAAGATTCGGTGATAAGTGGCGCGACTGCGGGCAGCAGGCCGCCGTGTTCGTCGCATTTGCACGACAGGCGCTCGCCGCTGTCGACGTTCATCAGGGTCAGGCTGCCGCCCCACACACATCCGGTGTCGAGGGCCGAGATGCCCGGCTCATGCACATTGCCTTCCAGCGCGGCCCAGTGGCCGAAGATTATCCGCAGACCACGGGTCTTGCGTTCCTTGTGCTGGAACCACGGCTTGTAGCCGGGCGGGGCGCTGTCGAGACCTTCCTTGCTTTTGAGGTCGAGCTTGCCCTCGGCGGTACAGAAGCGCATGCGCGTGAAATAGTTGGTGATCACCCGCAAGCGGGTCACACCTTTCAGATCGTTATCCCATTTCGCCGGTTCGTTGCCGTACATGCCATCGAGAAACGCCGGGAACAGGTTGTCGTCGCGCAATGCCGCTTCAACTTCGCCGGCGCACTTCAAGGCCCGGCGCAATGACCATTGCGGCGGAATGCCCGCATGCGTCATCGCCACTTCGCGGCGTTCGTCGTAGTGCATGAGCTTTTGCTGGCGCAGCCACTCCATCAATTCGGCGCAGTCAGGGGCTTCGACGATCTCGCGCAGGGTGTCGCTTTTTTTCATGCGCTCGATGTTCCTCGCGGCCGCGAGCAGGTGCAGATCATGGTTGCCCAGCACGCAGACCAGCGACTCGCGCATCCCATACAGGAAGCGCAGGGTCTCCAGCGATTGCGGGCCACGGTTGACCAGATCACCCACCAGCCACAGCCGATCGTGAGCCGGGTCGAAGGCGACTTGCTTGAGCAGGCACTTGAGTGGCTCAAGACAGCCTTGCAGGTCGCCGACGGCATAAGTCGTCATCAGTGCAGGGATCCGGGAACGGCGAGGCGGAAGGGTTTGATGACCGCGTCGAAGTGTTTGCCATCAGTCGCGACCATTTCGTAGGTGCCCTGCATGGTGCCGACCTTGGTGGTCATCACTGTGCCACTGCTGTAGGTGTGGCTCTGACCGGCGTCGATCAACGGCTGCTGACCGACGACGCCAGCACCACGAACCTCCTCGACATGCCCGTCGCCATCAGTGATCACCCAGTGCCGGGAAATCAGCCGGGCAGGCTGCTCGCCATTGTTGTGCACGGTGATGGTGTAGGCGAAGGCAAAGCGGTCTTGCTCGGGTTGTGATTGGTCTGCCAGATAGTGCGTAACGACACTGACGTCGACCTGATAACGAGGATCGGACATGCAAAAAGGCCTTAGAAGCGGAGCGCGGAGGCGTAGCTGATCGGGATTCAGTCTAGGCAAGTATCGGGCAGTAAACCAGACTGGCTGGCTGCCCGATAGCGATCATTGCCTGTCAGTCGGCTGCAGGTTGTGGCGCTGGCTGCTCGGCGAGCTTGTCGGCCAAGCGCACAAAAGCGGCGAGATCGAGCTGCTCGGGACGCAGGCTGCCATCGACGCCGGCGGCTTCGATCTCGTCGTTGCTCATCAATTGCTTGAGCGTATTGCGCAGGGTTTTGCGGCGCTGGTTGAAGGCTTCGCGCACGACGCGCTCCAGCAGTTTGTGATCCTTGGCCGGGTGCGGCAGCACAGCGTGTGGCACCAGACGCACGATGGCCGAGTCGACCTTCGGCGGCGGATTGAACGCGCCCGGGCCGACGTTGAACAGATGCTCAACGCGGCAGTGGTACTGAACCATGATCGACAGGCGACCCCAGTCACCGCCACCTGGGCCGGCAGCCAGACGCTCAACCACTTCTTTTTGCAGCATGAAGTGCATGTCGCGGATGATCCCTGCGTTGTTCAGCAGGTGAAAGATCAGCGGCGTGGAGATGTTGTACGGCAGGTTGCCAACCACGCGCAGGCTGTTCGGCGCGGCGTTGAGGCTATTGAAGTCGAACTTCAGCGCATCACCCTGATGCAGATTGAAGTTGCTCATGCCGGCGAACTGCTGGTTGAGGATCGGGATCAGGTCCTTGTCCAGCTCCACCACATCAAGTTGCCCGCCACTCTTGAGCAGCCCTTGGGTCAGCGCGCCCTGGCCCGGACCGATTTCCAGCAGGCGATCTTCGGGTTTGGCGTGGATGGAGCGCAGGATGCGGTCGATAACGCCGGCATCGTGCAGGAAGTTCTGGCCAAAGCGTTTACGCGCCTTGTGTTGGTAATGCTCAGTCATACATGGGTCTCGGCCATCTGGTAGGCGGTTTCCAGGGCGACTTGCAGGCTGCCGGTGTCGATCTTGCCGCTGCCGGCCAGATCCAGGGCAGTGCCGTGGTCGACCGAGGTGCGGATGATCGGCAAGCCGAGGGTCACGTTGACCGCCGCGCCGAAGCCTTTGTACTTCAGCACGGGCAGGCCCTGGTCGTGGTACATCGCCAGCACCGCGTCGCAGTGCTCCAGATATTTGGGGGTAAACAGAGTGTCGGCAGGCAGCGGGCCACGAAGGTCCATGCCCTCGCCGCGCAGGCGCTCTAATGTAGGTTCGATGATGTCGATTTCTTCATGGCCCAGATGTCCGCCTTCACCGGCGTGCGGGTTGAGCCCGCAGACCAGGATGCGCGGTTGGGCGATGCCGAATTTTTGTTGCAGGTCGCTGTGCAGAATCCGCGTGACCCGCTCCAGCCGCTCAGACGTGATCGCATCGGCAATCTCGCGCAAGGGCAGGTGGGTGGTGACCAGTGCCACGCGCAAACCGCGGGTGGCGAGCATCATCACCACTTGCGCGGTGTGCGTCAGGTCGGCCAGAAATTCCGTATGCCCGGAGAAGGCAATGCCCGATTCGTTGATCACGCCTTTGTGTACCGGAGCGGTGATCATCCCGGCGAAGTCGCCGTTCAGACAGCCATTGCCGGCGCGGGTCAGGGTCTCAAGGACGAATGCGGCGTTGGCCTTGTCCAGTTGCCCGGCAACCACGGGGGCGCTGAGCGGAGTGTCCCAGACATACAGGCTGTTGGCGGGCGCCGGCGCGTCCGGCCAGTGACCGGGGGACACCGCTAGCAGATTGACGGCCAGCCCCAACTGCGCGGCCCGCTCTATGAGCAGGTCGCGGCTGGTGATGGCAATCAGGGGATGTGGCTGGGTTTGCGAGGCGAGCAGCAGGCACAGGTCTGGACCTATGCCGGCCGGTTCGCCGGGTGTCAGCGCGAAACGCTTGGGTTTCACTGCGCTGCCTGGTCTGCACCAGGGAGTTTGATCTCTACGTACGCTTCGTCACGGATCTGACGCAGCCAGGTTTGCAGCTCTTCGTCGTATTTGCGGTTACGCAGTACGGTCATTGCTTGCTGCTCACGGGCCTGTTCGGTGCCGTCAGTGGCGCGACGGCCAAGGACTTCCAGAACGTGCCAGCCATATTGAGTCTGGAACGGCCTGGACAACTGACCTTGTGGGGTCTTGGCCATCACTTCGCGGAATTCCGGAACCAGTGCGTTAGGGTCGATCCAGTTCAGGTCGCCGCCATTGAGGGCAGAACCCGGATCTTCCGAGTAGCTCTTGGCCAGCGTGGCGAAGTCTTCGCCTGCTTCGATACGCGAGTACAGCGACTCGACCAAAGCCTTGGTTTTCGCTTCATCGCGGATCGGGCTTGGTTTGACCAGGATGTGCCGCACATGCACTTCGTCACGTACCTGAGCCTCGCCACCACGTTTGCCCAACAGCTTCAGGATGATGAAGCCGCCCGGAGTACGTGCCGGCTGTGTCACTTCGCCAACGGACATGGTGCTCAGTTCGCGATCGAACGGCGGTGGCAGCTGAGCAGCTTTACGCCAGCCCATGTCGCCGCCTTCCAGTGCGTTGTCGCTGGCAGATTTGGCCACGGCCAGTTGACCGAAGTCGGCGCCTTGCTTGAGCTGCTGATAAACCTCCATGGCCTGACGCGCGGCGTTCTGAATCGCATCAGAGTTGGCACTTTCCGGCGTCGGAATCAGGATGTTGGCCAGGTGCAGTTCTTCAGAGAGCTGCATCTTGCCCAGGTCGGAGGCGAGGAAGTTTTTCACTTCCTGCTCCGAAACCTGAATACGTTCGGCAACACGGCGCTGACGCACACGGCTGATGACCATTTCGCGGCGGATCTGCTCACGGGCGTCGTCATAAGACAGACCGTCGCGAGCCAGAGCAGCGCGGAATTGGTCCACGGACATGTTGTTGCGCTGCGCAATGGTGCCGACAGCCTGGTTCAGTTCTTCATCAGTGATGCGAATGCCGGAGCGTTCGCCGATCTGCAGTTGCAGGTTTTCGACGATCAGGCGTTCGAGCACCTGCTGGTCCAGCACGCCCGGAGGAGGCGCGCCACCGCCACGCTTGGCGATGGTTTGCTGCACTTCGTGGACGCGTTGATCCAGCTGGCTCTGCATGACCACGTCGTTATCGACGATGGCCACCACTTTATCGAGGGACTGTACCGCGGCGTTGGCCGCGGTACCCAGGAACAGCGCGCCCAGCATCAGCGGGCGCAGACAATCAGAAAGCTTGGTCTTCACGTTGACGATAACCTTGGATGCCTTTGTCGAGGAAGCTCTCTACCTTGGCGCCAGTGAGGCCGCCGAGTCCCTTCAGAACAATTTGGAGGAAGATGCCGTGGTCGCCTTTTTCGTTTTCCGGGGCGTTCTGACTGTTCTCGTCATAGCTGACCCAGTAACGGTTGATCAGGCGCAGTTTCCAGCAGCAGTTGTCGTATTCGAAACCACCGAAGGCTTCCAGCGTGCGGTTACGGTTGTAGTCATACTGCCAGCGGCTGATAGCGCTCCACTGTGGAACGATCGGCCAGATGACCGAGAAGTCATGCTGCTGGATCTTGTAGTAGTCCTTCACGTAACCCGGTTGACCCGGAGTGCCGTAGTCACCACCGCCCACCGACCATTTACCGGTGTTCTGGTCATAACGAACCTGGTCATTGCGATAGCGATAACCAACGTTGACCACCTTGTTCGGGTTGTCTTCGGGCTGGTAGTGGAACATCGCGCTGCCGGAGCGTGGGCTGCGGCTGTCCGGATCCCAGTTGTAATCGGCAATAGTGCGCCAATCACGGTTCCAGCGGTATTCGTATTCCAGTGCGTACGGCGAGACGTTGGATTTGGCATCGTCACGATCGCTGAACGCAATGCCTGGCAACTGAACCTTGCGATCCTTGAAGTACAGGGCCTGGCCGATGCTGATGCGTTGACGCTCGAAACCGTCGTCTTCGATCCAGCGGTTGGTCACACCCAACGACAGCTTGTTCTCGTCACCGACACGGTCGGCACCGGAGAAGCGGTTGTCGCGGAACAGCGACGCGTAGTTGAAGGTATATTCGCTGGTGTCGAACACCGGGATATCGGACTGATCTTTCTCGGGTACATAGAGATAGAACAGACGCGGTTCCAGAGTCTGACGGTAGTCTTTGCCGAACCATTGGGTGTTGCGGTCGAAATACAGGCCGCTGTCGATGCTGGCGATCGGAACGCCGCGATTCTGACTGCTGCTGTAGTCTTCGCCTGCCAACAGGGAGGTTTTCCCTTTCTGGTCGAGATCCAATTGGTACTGCGTGTACTGATACTTGAGCGATGGTTTGATGAAACCGTATGTCCAGTTCATCGGCAGGCTGACGCCAGGTTTCAGGTTCAGTCGATCGCCGTTGGCGCGAGCGAGGCCCTGGACGTTGTTATCCAGGCGAGATTCGACGGTGCCATCTTCGTTAACGAAGTTTCCATCCTTCAAATCACGATCAAACCGCACAAGCTCGGTCTCGTAATCGAATTGCAGACCCTCCGGATGATACGGCAGCTGACCATTGAAGGTGATCTGCGGCAGACGGTCATACGGAGTGATGTTCGACACGGTCGCCAACTGATACGCCTGAGCGTTCAGACGTGCTGTATAGCTGTCGCCACGGTAGGTGACCGAACCCTGCTGGTTCACATAGTCGTCGCTTTTTATACCGATCTGATCAGTCTGCAGATCCTGGAAGTAATACGGATCGCTGATCTTGGTGTAATCGACCTGGGTCAGGACGCGGGAGTCGAGACCGCCCTTGTGCTGCCAGTTGTACATGTAGCGGGTTTTTTCGTAATCGGTCTGCTTGCTGCGATCGGTGTTGTCGTCGTTCAGATACGCGGCGCCAAACTGGCCTTCGCTCGACTGGGTGAGATAACGGAACTCACCTTCCACCAGCATGCCGCGCTTGCTCATGTAGCGCGGGTACAACGTGGCGTCATAGTTCGGCGCCAGGTTGAAGTAATACGGAGTAACCAGCGTGAAGCCGGTATCGCTGCCGGTGCCGATGGTCGGCGGCAGGAAGCCGGACTGGCGACGGTCATCGATCGGGAAATAGATGTACGGCGTGTACAGGATCGGAATGTCCTTGACCCGCAGCGTCACGTTGGTCGCGGTACCGAAACCGGTGGCCGGGTTCAAGGTGATGTTGTTGCCCTTGAGCTGCCAGGCGTTGCTGTTCGGTTCGCACGTGGTGTACGTGCCGTCCTTCAAGCGGATGATCGCGTTTTCGGCACGCTTGGCGTACAGCGCGTTACCGCGAATGCGCGATTTGTGCATCACGTATTCAGCGTTGTCGACCTTGGCTTCACCGGTATCGAGCTGCACCTGAGCGGCGTCGCCAACGATCAGTGCGCCGTTGTCGCGGATGCGCACGTTGCCGGCCAGTTCGCCACGGTTTTCGGCCTGATACAGGTTGGCCTCGTCGGCCTCGACCTGCATGCTGCCCTGACGCATGACCACGTCACCGGCAAGGCTGGCAACCTGAGAATCCTGCTGATAACGCGACGCCTTGGCACCGATGAAGGTCGGGGCGTCACTTTTATTCGTCTTGTCATTCATGCCAGGACGAATCGGTTCGATATAGGAACCAGAGCAGTAAGGACCGGTCTCGGCCAATTGGGCGGCGGTGAGCTTCTCGCGCGGAACCCAGTCGAGGTGACTGTAGTCTTCGCTACGGGACTTCAGGCCGCGGCCCTTGGACTCGGTAACCAGTGCGGTTTTCGGACCGCTGTCCTGGCTGGTGCCTTCCTCGGAACTGGCTTCGCCAGCGGCACTGACGGCGCTGCCGTCATGTACCGGACGCGGAGGCAAAGCAGCCGCCGGCGTCTTGGGCGCACAGTCCCAGGCACCCGTAGCCGAAACGGAACAGTCATACTGCTCGGCGGCGACAACGAAGGAACTGGCCAGAGGTTGCATAGCCAGCAGACTGCCGGTTACCAACAACGGAAATTTTTTACGAAACGCGGGGGATTTCAATGCCATCTTATTAGTCCGGGCTTCCTGCGTGCCATCTGCCCGCGGTGTGGGCCGCACGCCTCTCGATGGTCTGAAAAAGATGCTGGATAATAAAGCATGACCCGCTTGACGGCTAGCGCCGTCGGAGACCCTTGCAATGCCTGACCAAGATGTACGCTTGCAACACCTGAAAGTTTGGCTCGATGAACAACTGGCAAGCCTTTTTGCCGCGCAAGGCTGGGGCGCCGTACCCCCGGCCACGTTGACCGCGGCCAGCAGCGACGCGAGTTTTCGCCGTTACTTCCGTTGGGAAGGCGCGGGTCGCAGTTTTGTCGTGATGGACGCACCTCCACCCCAGGAAAACTGCAAACCGTTCGTGGATATCGCGTTTTTGCTGGCGAAATCCGGAATAAATGTTCCAAAAATTTACGCGGAAGACCTCGATCGCGGATTTCTTTTGCTCAATGACCTCGGCAACCAGACCTATCTGGATGTGATCAATGGCGAAAATGCCGACGATCTGTTCGACGACGCACTGCAAGCATTGCTGGCTCTCCAGCAGTTGCCAATGGTCGCGCCATTGCCGAGCTATGACGTGGCATTGCTGCGCCGCGAGCTGGAATTGTTCCCTGAGTGGTATGTGAAGCGTGAATTGGGTATCGAGTTCGATGCGGCTCAGCAGCAACTGTGGCAGCAGGTCAGCGAACTGCTGATCGACAGCGCTCTGGCTCAGCCCAAAGTGCTGGTGCACCGCGACTATATGCCACGCAACCTGATGCTCAGCGAACCGAATCCCGGGGTACTGGATTTCCAGGATGCGGTCTACGGCCCGGTGACCTACGACGTGACCTGCCTGTTCAAGGATGCCTTTCTCAGCTGGCCTGAAGAACGTGTGCGCGGCTGGCTGGAAATTTATTGGCAGCAAGCAGCAGCGTTGAACATTCCGGTGCAGCCGGACTTCGAAGACTTCCTGCGCGCCAGCGATCTGATGGGTGTGCAGCGTCATCTGAAAGTCATCGGCATTTTCGCGCGCATCTGCCACCGCGATGGCAAGCCGCGTTATCTGGCGGATGTGCCGCGTTTCTTTGCCTATATAGAAGCGGTGATCGCGCGGCGTCCTGAGCTGGCGGATCTGCAAGCGCTGTTGAGCAGCCTGCGCGGCGGAGTGACTGCATGAAAGCGATGATACTGGCGGCAGGCAAAGGCGAGCGCATGCGCCCGCTGACCCTGACCACCCCCAAACCGCTGGTGCGCGCTGGCGGGGTTCCCCTGATCGAATATCACCTGCGCGCCCTCGCGGCGGCAGGCTTCAACGAAATCGTGATCAACCACGCCTGGCTCGGTCAGCAGATCGAGGATTACTTGGGCGACGGCTCGCAGTTCGGCGTCAGCATCCAGTACTCGCCGGAAGGCGAACCTCTGGAAACCGGCGGCGGGATTTTCCGCGCCTTGCCGCTGCTCGGTGATGACGCGTTTCTGGTGGTCAACGGTGATATCTGGACCGATTACGACTTCAGCGTCTTGCATCAGCCGAGCAACGGCCTGGCGCATCTGGTGCTGGCGGACAACCCGGCGCATCACCCGACTGGCGATTTCATGCTGGTCGATGGTGAGGTGCAGGATGCTCAGCCCGGTGCTGCGACCCTGACCTACAGCGGCATCGCAGTGCTGCATCCGCAGTTGTTCGATGGCTGCACGGACGGCGCATTCAAACTCGCGCCGTTATTGCGTAAAGCCATGGGCGAAGGGCAGGTGACAGGCGAGCGTCTGAAAGGCCACTGGGTTGATGTCGGCACTCACGAGCGTCTGGCCGAAGCCGAAACCTTGATAGAAGCGAGTCGCTGATATGTTGTGGCCAGGGACTCTGATTGGAGCCGGAGCGGGTTTTGCGATTGCAAGCATTCCGGGGGCCATGCTTGGGGCTTTGTTGGGGCAAGCACTGGATCGGCGCCTGCAACTGCAGAGCTGGGGGCATTTGCGGGAAAAACTCGGCGGCAAGCCGATGCTGCGCAACGACGAACTGCTGTTCGTGTTGCTCGGGCGGCTGGCCAAACGCGACGGGCGCGTCACGGACGGGCATATCCAGCAGGCGCGTCAGGAGATGCGCGCGTTGGAGATGAGTGAGCCGGCACAGCGCCGGGCGATTGCTGCGTTCAATCGCGGCAAGTCCGGCAGTGACAATTTGCGCGGTTATCTGCGGCGCTTGAGTGGTCAGCCGCACGCCGCCGAAGGTGTGTTGCGTGCCTGCTTGCGCATGGTCTGGGCCGATGGCCGGGCCGGTGCCAGTGAGCGTGAGTTGTTGGCGCAGTGGGGCAAGTGGTTGGGCTGGAGCACTCATCAGATCCAGGCCTTGGCCGCTGATTACGAGCCGAACAAGCGTCCGGTGGTGAGTGCTGCGCTGAGCTATCAGGAGGCGATGAGTCTGCTCGGGGTTTCAGCAAGCAGCGAGCCAGCGCAGATCAAGCGCGCTTATCGGCGCCTGCTCAGTCGGCATCATCCGGACAAAATTGCCGGGACGGGGGCGAGTCAGGCGCAGGTGCGTGACGCGACCGACAAGACCCGTGAGTTACATAGCGCGTATACGTTGATTCGAGAGCGCAGAGACTTTCGCTAACGGCTGAATATCAAGAGATCGCAGCCTTCGGCAGCTCCTACAGGGTTCACATCAAACCCGTGTAGGAGCTGCCGAAGGCTGCGATCTTTTGCTTTTGCTGCAATCAGTCCGGGGTTTGCGGATTCAGGAACCCGCGTACGCGACGAAACAACTGTTCCTGCTCAGCCTTGTTGTCCGGCAATGCCTTGAGCGCCACCTGACTGAATGCCGGAGTCTTCAGGCGCTTGCTCGCCTGCATCCGCTCCAGCGCGGCGTTGCGATCCAGCGGCTTGTCCATGTAGAAGAGGTCGGCGGTCGGCAGTTTCAGGGTCGGCGTCAGTTCCACCAGATCCGGCTTGGCCTTCGGCGGCACCTGCGCTGCCACCATCAGAAATTTTGCCACTTGCGATGTCTGCCGCTCACTCAGATAACGCGCCGCCCAATAGGCGCCCGTACCGTGACCGAGCACGACAATGCTGCGGGCACTTTGCGATTCAGCGTAGGCAATCGCAGCGTCGATGCGCGCGAAAATTCGTTCGGCGTCAGCCTTGGACTGCTCTTCAGCCGTTTCGGCAACCACCTTGTCAGCGACATCGGCTTCACCGCCCGCGGCTTGCTCGATCGGCTGGGCGGTGGTCGAGTCCTTGCTGCCGAGGTCGGCGGCTTTCGGCGCGACCGGGGTTTCAACTACGCGCGGTGCGATGGCTTCGCTTTGCTGATCGGGCAGGGTGATACTCAGGCTGCTCCACTTGGCATCCGGCAGTTTTTGCCGCAGCGGACCGATGGCTTGCGGCCAGTCAGCGGTTTCGCCTGCGCCTGGGATGATGATCACCGCGCCCTCGGGTTCGGCGACATTGGCCGGCTTCCACAGGGCGAGGAAGGTGTCGCTGCCTGCCTGCAACTGCTGCTGTTCCTGGGCTGGAACCGTGCGTTCGAGTGCAGCGGCTTCTTCCTGACTACGCTCAAGCAATGGCGAGCGTTCGACCGGTTTTTCTGCAGCGGATTTCTCCGTTGCAGCGGCGGGCGCCGGATCGGCGGCTTCGACGGAAAACGCACTAGGCAGGATCAGCGACAGGCACAATGCTGGCATTGCCAGGCGGGAGACAGGGGGCATCGGTTATTCCAGGCCAGAAAGTATCCCGGCAGCCTAATGGGTTGGTCAGAATTTGTCAGTGTATGAGACTTCAATGATGCGTTTTTGCTGCCTGTGGGTTATCGGCTGTTTGTGCTTTCCCTTGATGGGCTGGGCGGCGCCTGCGCCACCGATGCACAGCGCGCAATTATCGGCGAGCCAGCAGGCGTGGTTGGCGCAGCACAGCGAGTTGCGCGTCGGGCTGGTGTTGCAGGTGCCCTATGCGCAATACGACCGGCGCTTGCAGCGTCTGTCCGGGGCCAATGTCGAGTTGATGAAGTGGCTGGCCCAGGCGCTGAACATCGAGCTGAGCTGGCGCAATTTTCCAGACCTGGCGCAATTGGAAGCCGCGGTGCGTGACGGCGAGGTCGACATCGCTCCGGGTCTGACTCAGACACCGGGTGCGCTGCGCCTGTGGCAATTCTCCGACCCGTACATGCGCGTGCCGCAACTGGTGGTCAGCGACCAGAAGGCCAGCGGCGCGGTGGAGCTGGAAAAGCTCGACAGTCAGACTCGGGTTGCGGTGCGCATGCCGAGCGTCACCGCCGATTATCTGCGTGGCAATTATCCGCATCTGAATCTGCAAGGCGTGCCGCTGGAGCGCCAAGCCTTACAACTGTTGTTGAGTCAGCAAGCGTCGTACGCGGTGGTCGATGAGGCGCAGCTTGGACGACTGTCGGCGGAACCGGAGTTCGCCGGGTTGGTGGTGGTCGGTGATATTGGCCTGCCGCAATTGCTGCGGGTTGCCACCCGACGTGACTGGCCGCAACTGGCGGGGATCGTCGAAAGCGGCTTGCGCGCGATCCCGGCCAAGGATCTGGAACGCTTGCACACACAATGGTTGCAGCCTAAATATCCGCGTCTTACCGAGTCGCCGGGCTTCTGGCAGAACCTCAGCCTGTTGTTCGCTGTGCTGTTACTCAGTTGCGCCGCGATTGTGTGGTGGCAAAGGCGTCAGCAACACAGCCTTGAGCTACGCCTGCTGGCTGCGCGCGAAGACATTGCCCAGCGTGCCGCCAGTGAAGAAGCGCTGCGTCTGACGCAGTTTTCTATCGACCAAAGTACCGTCGGCATTCTCTGGGTCAATTGGGACAGCCACGTGCGCTACGCCAACCGCGCGGCGGAAAACATGCTCGGTTATCTGCAGGGCGCGCTGATCGAGCGGCCGCTGATCGACTTCGAACCTGGCCTGCACATGGATCGCTGGCTCAACCTGTGGAAACGCGCCCGCGCCAGCGAAGAAGGGCCGCTAAGCTTTGAAACCAACTGCGTGCGCGCCGATGGCAGCGTGTTGCCGGCCGATGTGTCGCTGAGCTTCCTGCGTTTTCGCGATAGCGAATATCTGGTGGTTTACCTGACAGACGTCACCGAGCGCCGCCGCGCCCTGGCCGCGTTGCAGGAAAGCGAGGCGCGGCTGCAAGGCATCGCCGCGAACGTGCCGGGTCTGGTGTTCCGTCTTGAGCGGGCACCGGTGACGGGGCAGATCGACTTCGCCTACATCAGCGAGGGCAGCGAAAGTCTGGTCGGCTATGCGCCCGCCGCCATCGCCCATCGTGACATGGGCCTGCGCAGTCTGGTGCACCCGGATGACAAGGCCAGTTATCACCAGACTCAGGATCAGGCGCTGGACACTGACAGCGACTGGTCGTGGCAGGGGCGGATTGTCACCCGCCAAGGCGAGCAGCGCTGGGCCGAAATCAAGGCGATCACCCGGCAACTGGAGGACGGCGCTTACGTCTGGGACGGCATCGTCTGGGACATCAGCGAGAGTAAACGCATCGAGCTGGAGCTGGCCGCATCGCGCGAGCAACTGCGCGAACTGTCGGCGCACCTTGAAAGCGTGCGCGAAGAGGAAAAGGCGCGCATCGCCCGCGAGGTACACGATGAACTGGGACAGATGCTCACGGTGTTGAAACTGGAGACATCCATGTGCGAACTGGCCTACGCGCAACTTGATCCCGGTCTGAACGAACGGCTGAACAGCATGAAGCGCTTGATCGCCCAGTTGTTTCAGCTGGTGCGCGATGTGGCGACGGCGTTGCGCCCGCCGATTCTCGATGCCGGGATTGCGTCGGCCATCGAATGGCAGGCCCGACGGTTTGAGGCGCGTACGCAGATTCCGTGTCTGGTGCAGGTGCCGGACAACCTGCCGCCGCTCAGCGACGCCAAGGCCATCGGGCTGTTCCGGATCTTGCAGGAGGCGCTGACCAACGTCATGCGCCACGCTCAGGCGCATACTGTGGAACTGACGCTGGCGCTGGAAGGCGACGAATTGTGTCTGACGGTCAGCGATGATGGCGTAGGATTTGTCGCCGCTGGCGGTCGGCCGACTTCCTTCGGGGTGGTCGGAATGCGCGAACGCGTGTTGATCATGGGCGGGCAGTTGGCGCTGGACAGTCAGCCGGGTGAAGGCACGACCCTGAGTGTGCGAGTGCCGCTGGATGAGGAGAAGTAAGTGATCCGTGTACTGGTAGCCGAAGACCACACCATCGTCCGTGAAGGCATCAAGCAATTGATCGGCCTGGCCAAAGATCTGCTGGTGGTGGGGGAGGCGAGCAATGGCGAACAACTGCTCGAGACTCTGCGCCATGTGCCGTGCGAAGTCGTGTTGCTGGACATCTCGATGCCCGGTGTAAACGGCCTCGAGGCGATCCCGCGAATTCGTGCGCTGAACAATCCACCGGCAATTCTGGTGCTGTCGATGCACGACGAAGCGCAAATGGCCGCGCGAGCGTTGAAGGTCGGCGCCGCCGGGTATGCGACCAAGGACAGCGATCCGGCGCTGCTGCTGACGGCGATCCGCAAGGTCGCGGCGGGCGGGCGCTATATCGACCCGGATCTGGCCGATCGCATGGTGTTTGAAGTCGGCCTGACCGATGCGCGGCCGCTGCATTCATTGCTCTCGGAGCGCGAGTTTTCGGTGTTCGAGCGCCTCGCCCAAGGCGCCAACGTCAACGACATCGCCCAGCAACTTGCCCTGAGCAGCAAGACCATCAGCACGCACAAGGCGCGTCTGATGCAGAAACTCAACATCACTTCGCTGGCCGAACTGGTCAAGTACGCGATGGAGCACAAACTCCTTTAAACACACCACAAAAACCTGTGGGAGCTGCGGTGCGACGATTCGACTTGCCAGCGATGGCGGTGGATCAGCCTACATTGATGTGACTGACATTCCCTCATCGCTGGCAAGCCAGCTCCCACAGGGTTCTTCGTTCAGCTGTAGATGGTGGGCATGTCCATTAGCGACAGCGGCTTTTGCCTGTGCTGGCGGCTTGTAGCTTCAAGCTTGCTGCTGACTTGCCCAAACGCGCCATCCTTGTAGGGCAATCCCTACCCGCAACCTTCCATCGCGCTGAGGCGATTCTCTCCTGCACCCCGATTTGCGTGACTGCCGCCAGCCACTAGGCTTGATACACAAGCAGTCATCAACAACAAAGGTGTGGGTATGAGCCAGGTCGATTCAAACGCAGGGGCCAGTGATGTGCTGGTCAGCTTTCGTGGAGTGCAGAAGAGCTACGACGGCGAGAACCTGATCGTCAAAGACCTCAACCTGGATATTCGCAAGGGCGAATTCCTCACCCTGCTCGGGCCGTCCGGTTCGGGCAAGACCACCAGCCTGATGATGCTCGCCGGTTTCGAAACGCCGACCGCCGGGGAAATTCTGCTGGCCGGGCGTTCGATCAACAACGTGCCGCCGCACAAACGCGACATCGGCATGGTGTTCCAGAACTACGCGCTGTTCCCGCACATGACCGTCGCCGAAAACCTGGCGTTCCCGCTGACCGTGCGCGGCCTGAACAAGAGCGACGTCAGCGACCGGGTAAAAAAAGTCCTGAGCATGGTGCAGCTCGACGCCTTCGCCCAGCGCTATCCGGCGCAACTCTCCGGTGGTCAGCAACAACGTGTGGCACTGGCCCGCGCCTTGGTGTTCGAGCCGCAACTGGTGCTGATGGACGAACCGCTCGGCGCCCTCGACAAACAACTGCGTGAACACATGCAGATGGAAATCAAACACCTGCACCAGCGCCTCGGCGTGACCGTGGTCTACGTGACCCACGATCAGGGCGAAGCGCTGACCATGTCCGACCGTGTCGCGGTGTTCCATCAGGGCGAGATCCAGCAGATCGCGCCGCCGCGCACCCTCTACGAAGAACCGAAAAACACTTTCGTCGCCAACTTCATCGGTGAAAACAACCGCCTCAACGGGCGTCTGGTCAGTCAGAGCGGTGAGCGCTGTGTGGTCGAGCTGGGTCGTGGGGAAAAGGTCGAGGCATTGGCGGTCAACGTCGGCCAGACCGGCGAGCCGGTGACCCTGTCGATCCGTCCGGAGCGCGTCAGCCTCAACGGTTCGAGCGATCAATGCGTCAACCGCTTCTCCGGGCGGGTGGCCGAATTCATCTACCTGGGCGACCACGTCCGGGTACGCCTGGAAGTTTGCGGCAAGACCGACTTCTTCGTGAAACAACCGATTGCCGAGCTCGATCCAGCGCTCGCCGTCGGCGACGTGGTACCGCTTGGCTGGCAGGTCGAACACGTTCGCGCGCTCGACCCACTTCTAGAGACGCATTAATCGCCCCGCAATACCAACACCAACCCTGCACGTGGAGAGAACAATAAATGTTGAGATCCCTGAAGTTCACAGCCCTGACCCTGGGCCTGATGGGTGCGGCCAGCGCAATGGCCGCCGGCCCGGATCTGACCGTGGTGTCGTTTGGCGGGGCGAACAAGGCGGCGCAAGTCAAAGCCTTCTACGCACCGTGGGAAGCGGCGGGCAACGGCAAAATTGTTGCTGGCGAGTACAACGGCGAGATGGCCAAGGTCAAAGCCATGGTCGATACCAAGAGCGTGTCGTGGGACCTGGTGGAAGTTGAATCACCGGAACTGTCCCGTGGCTGCGACGAAGACATGTTCGAGCAGCTTGATCCTGCGCTGTTCGGCAAAACCGAAGACTACGTCAAAGGCGCAATCCAGCCGTGCGGCGTGGGTTTCTTCGTGTGGTCGACCGTGCTCGCCTACAACGCTGACAAGCTGAAAACCGCGCCAACCAGCTGGGCGGATTTCTGGGACACCAAGAAATTCCCGGGCAAACGTGGCCTGCGCAAAGGCGCCAAGTACACCCTCGAATTCGCTTTGATGGCCGATGGTGTTGCGCCGAAAGACGTCTACAAGGAACTGGCGAGCAAGGGTGGTCAGGATCGCGCGTTCAAGAAACTTGATGAGCTGAAACCGAGCATTCAATGGTGGGAGGCCGGTGCGCAACCGCCGCAGTACCTGGCTTCCGGTGACGTGGTGATGAGCTCGGCCTACAACGGCCGCATCGCTGCAGTGCAGAAAGAATCCAACCTGAAAGTGGTGTGGAACGGCGGCATCTACGACTTCGACGCATGGGCCATCCCGAAAGGTCTGGACGCCAAGCGTGCGGAAGCGGCGAAGAAATTCATCGCGTTCTCGGTACAGCCGCAGCAGCAGAAGACCTACTCGGAAAACATCGCCTACGGCCCGGCCAACACCCAAGCCGTGCCGCTGCTGGCCAAGGATGTCCTGAAAGACATGCCGACCACCCCGGAAAACATCGCCAACCAGGTGCAGATCGACGTCAGCTTCTGGGCGGACAACGGCGAGCAACTGGAGCAGCGCTTCAACTCCTGGGCTGCGAAGTAACCAAAACCCCAACTTCGGGAATGAGCTGTTGTGGCGAGGGAGCTTGCTCCCGCTGGGTTGCGAAGCAGCCCCAAAATACTTGTGAGTGCTGCGCACTCAAGCGGGAGCAAGCTCCCTCGCCACACAAGCCAATTCCCACAGGTTGTATGAATTAGAAAGATCGATTTGCGGAGTACGTCATGGCCATCGCCGTTCCCCTGAACGCGGGCAACAGCCCCACTTTGAAGCAGCGGCTCAAGCGCGCCGAGCGGGTCAACCGCTGGAAGGCCCAGGCACTGATCGCGCCGCTGGTGCTGTTTCTGTTGCTGGTGTTTCTGGTGCCGATCGTGGCGCTGCTCTACAAAAGCGTGGGCAACCCGGAAGTGGTCGGCGGCATGCCGCGCACCGTGGCGGCCATCGCCAGTTGGGACGGCCGCGGTCTGCCCGCTGAACCGGTGTACAAAGCCGCCAGCGAAGACCTTGCCGAAGCACGCAAAAACCAGACGCTGGGCGATCTGTCCAAGCGCTTGAACATGGAGTTGGCCGGCTATCGCAGCCTGCTGACCAAAACCGCCCGCGCGCTGCCATTCGCCAGCGAACCGGCCTCTTATAAAGAAGCACTGGAAGCCCTCGATGAACGCTGGGGCGATCCGGCCTACTGGCAAGCGGTGCGCCGCAACACCAGCAACATCACCCCGTATTACTTGCTGGCCTCGGTCGATCACCGCATCGACGACCTCGGCGAAATCGCCCCGGCCACCCCGGATCAGGCGATCTACCTCGACATTTTCGCCCGCACGTTCTGGATGGGCCTGGTCATCACCGTGATCTGCCTGGTCCTCGCCTACCCGCTGGCCTACTTGCTGGCGAACCTGCCGTCGCGCCAGAGCAACCTGCTGATGATTCTGGTGTTGCTGCCGTTCTGGACCTCGATTCTGGTGCGCGTCGCGGCGTGGATCGTGCTGCTGCAATCGGGCGGATTGATCAACAGCGGGCTGATGGCCATGGGCATCATCGATAAGCCGCTGGAGCTGGTGTTCAACCGCACCGGGGTCTACATCTCGATGGTGCACATCCTGCTGCCGTTCATGATTTTGCCGATCTACAGCGTGATGAAAGGCATCTCGCCGACTTACATGCGCGCTGCGATATCCCTCGGTTGCCACCCGTTCGCCAGTTTCTGGCGGGTGTACTTCCCGCAGACCTATGCCGGTATCGGCGCCGGGTGCCTGCTGGTGTTCATCCTCGCCATCGGCTACTACATCACCCCGGCGCTGCTCGGCAGCCCGAACGATCAAATGGTCAGCTACTTCGTCGCCTTCTACACCAACACCAGCATCAACTGGGGCATGGCCACCGCACTTGGCGGGTTGTTGCTGCTGGCGACCGTGGTGCTTTATCTGATCTACAGCTGGCTGGTGGGCGCCAGTCGCCTGCGCCTGAGCTAAGGGGAATTTGAAATGCTGAGTCCTTACATGTCGCCCATCGAACGGGTGTGGTTCTACAGCCTGCGGATTCTCTGCGGCCTGATCCTGTTGTTCCTGATCCTGCCGGTGCTGGTGATCATTCCGCTGTCGTTCAACTCCGGCAGTTTTCTGGTGTACCCGCTGCAAGGTTTCTCGCTGCAGTGGTATCACGACTTCTTCGCCTCGGCGGAATGGATGCGTGCGCTGAAGAACAGCATCATCGTCGCCCCGGCCGCGACCGTGCTGGCGATGATCTTCGGCACGCTGGCGGCGATCGGCCTGACCCGAGGGGATTTTCCCGGCAAGGCGCTGGTGATGGCGCTGGTGATTTCGCCGATGGTAGTGCCGGTGGTGATCATTGGTGTGGCGAGTTATCTGTTCTTCGCACCGTTGGGCTTGGGCAACAGCTTCTTCTCGCTGATCGTGGTGCACGCGGTGCTGGGCGTGCCGTTTGTGATCATCACTGTGTCGGCGACCTTGCAGGGCTTCAACCATAATCTGGTGCGAGCGGCGGCCAGTCTCGGTGCTTCGCCGCTGACCGCGTTTCGTCGGGTGACCTTGCCATTGATTGCGCCGGGGGTTATTTCCGGGGCGCTGTTTGCCTTTGCGACTTCGTTTGATGAGGTGGTGGTGACGCTATTTCTGGCGGGGCCGGAGCAGGCGACTTTGCCACGGCAGATGTTTAGCGGGATTCGCGAGAATTTGAGTCCGACGATTGCGGCTGCTGCTACGTTACTGATCGCCTTCTCGGTCATCCTCCTGTTGACGCTCGAATGGCTGCGCGGCCGCAGCGAAAAACTGCGTACTGCTCAGGTTTAGTGTTCGCTGGACATTTTTTCCCCCTCACCCCAGCCCTCCCGAAACGTCGGACCGCCCCCAAGGGGGCGAGGGGGAAGGGAGCCGATTTGTGAGCTCTTCAAAACTTGAGTTCAATTTGATATTTCAGGTCGGCGTAGCTTGAATCAGCAACTCGGTCAGTCCCCTCTCCCTCCGGGAGAGGGCTAGGGTGAGGGGCTCTTGATCTTTCTCTTCAAACCACCATTCACAGTCTGAATACCAGACAACCCCAAATCCCCAGCTAATCTTGTGCCCAGCTCCCACATCTATAAGAGGCTGCGCACCATGAGTCTTTCTTCGTTCAAAATCGCCCACAAGCTGATCACCGGTGCCGCCGCCATCGAGCAGCTCGCCGCCGAACTCACGCGCCTCGACATCGACAACCCGCTGATCGTCACCGACGCCGCGCTGGTCAAATCCGGCACGGTCGAGCTGGCGCTGGCGCATCTCGGCGGGCGTAATTACGAAATCTTCGACCGCGTGTTGCCAGACCCGGAAATCGCCATCGTCGAGGACTGCATGCGCGTCTACCGTGAGGGCGGGCATGACGGTTTGATCGGGCTGGGCGGTGGCAGCGCTATCGACATCGCCAAAAGCGTCGCGGCGTACGCCGGTTATCACGGTGCGCTGGAAGATTTGTTCGGCGTTGATCAGGTACCGCGCAAAGGCCCGCCACTGATCGCCATTCCGACCACCGCCGGTACCGGTTCGGAAGTCACCAACGTGGCGATTCTCTCGGACAAGATCGCGCAATTGAAGAAGGGCATCGTCAGCGATTATCTGCTGCCGGACGTGGCGCTGGTCAGTCCGCAAATGACCCTGACCTGTCCGCGCAGCGTGACTGCCGCCAGTGGTGTCGATGCGCTGGTGCATGCCATCGAATCCTATCTGTCGCTGAATGCCTCGCCGATTACCGATGCGCTGGCCATCGGCGCGATCAAGTTGATCGCCAAATCCTTGCCCAAGGCCTACGCCAATCCGTCCAACCTGCAAGCCCGCGAAGACATGGCCACCGCCAGCCTGATGGCCGGCATGGCGTTCGGTAATGCCGGGGTTGGCGCGGTGCATGCGCTGGCCTATCCGCTCGGTGGGCGGTTCAACATTGCCCACGGTGTCAGCAATGCGCTGTTGCTGCCGTACGTCATGACCTGGAACAAGATGGCCAGCGTCGAACGCATGCAGGATATCGCCGAAGCCATGGGGGTGAAGACCGCTCATCTGAGTCTGAATGCTGCGGCGGACAGCGCGGTGCAGGCCATGACCGAACTGTGTGCGGCGGTGGAAATTCCCCAGGGCCTGCGCAGTTTCGGCGTGCCGGAAGATGCCATCCCGGCCATGGCCGTGGAGGCCGCGGGCATCGAGCGTCTGATGCGCAACAATCCGCGCAAGCTCAGCGCGGCGGATATCGAGAAGATTTATCGCGCCGCCTACTGATCATCGCAGTCACGGTGCGCGCGCGGAAACTTGAGGTATACAATGCGCGCCATCGTGATTTAGCTCAGAAAAGGTGCGTCATGCAGCCCTTCGTAATTGCTCCTTCGATTCTCTCCGCCGACTTCGCCCGCCTCGGCGAAGAAGTGGACAACGTTCTGGCCGCCGGTGCCGACTTCGTCCACTTCGATGTCATGGACAACCACTACGTGCCCAACCTGACCATCGGCCCGATGGTTTGCGCGGCGCTGCGCAAGTACGGCGTTACCGCGCCAATCGACGCGCACCTGATGGTCAGCCCGGTGGATCGCATCGTTGGCGACTTCATCGAAGCCGGCGCGACCTACATCACCTTCCACCCGGAAGCCACGCAACACGTCGACCGCTCGCTGCAACTGATCCGCGAGGGCGGCTGCAAATCCGGCCTGGTGTTCAACCCGGCGACCTCGCTGGAAGTGCTCAAGTACGTGATCGACAAGGTTGACATGGTCTTGCTGATGAGCGTCAACCCGGGCTTCGGCGGGCAGAAATTCATTCCCGGCACCCTCGACAAATTGCGCGAAGCGCGCGCCATCATTGATGCGTCGGGCCGTGACATTCGTCTGGAAATCGACGGCGGGGTCAACGTCAACAACATCCGTGAAATCGCCGCTGCCGGCGCTGACACCTTTGTTGCCGGCTCGGCGATTTTCAACGCGCCGAACTATCAGGAAGTCATCGACAAGATGCGTGCCGAACTGGCGCTGGCCCGTCCATGAGCGGTTTTGAGCAGCTGTTCCCGGGCAAACTGCCACGGTTGGTGATGTTCGATCTGGATGGCACGCTGATCGATTCGGTCCCCGACCTGGCGGTGGCGGTGGACCACATGCTGCTCAGCCTCGGGCGAAAACCGGCCGGTCTCGAATCGGTACGCGAGTGGGTCGGCAACGGCGCGCCAGTGCTGGTGCGCCGCGCGCTGGCCGGCGGCATCGAGCATTCTTCCGTGGATGACGTCGAAGCCGAGCATGCACTGGAAGTGTTCATGGAAGCTTACGGCGCCAGCCATGAGCTGACCGTGGTCTATCCCGGCGTGCGCGACACCTTGAAATGGCTGCACAAGCAAGGCGTGGCCATGGCGTTGATCACCAACAAGCCGGAGCGCTTCGTGGCGCCGCTGCTGGATCAGATGAAGATCGGCCGCTACTTCAAGTGGATCATCGGCGGCGATACTCTGCCGCAGAAAAAACCTGATCCGGCCGCGCTGTTCTTCGTCATGAAAATGGCCAACATCCCGGCCTCGCAATCGCTGTTCGTCGGCGACTCGCGCAGCGATGTACTGGCGGCGAAAGCGGCGGGGGTCAAGTGTGTCGCGTTGAGTTATGGCTACAACCACGGCCGGCCGATTGCCGAGGAATCGCCGACGCTGGTGATCGATGATCTGCGCAGACTAATTCCCGGTTGCCTCGATACGGCCGCTGGGATAACGTTGCCCGACGCTGTTCAACCCCCTGCTGGAAACGCCATCGTGGTGGTCACTCGCAAACTCTGGATGAAAGTCATCAAGGCCCTGGCCCGCTGGCGTTGGCGCGCCTGACTGGTTCCTGGCCGGCCTGCCGGCACGTTTGCACACCTGACTGATTGCACCTCACACCACGAGGCACCCCATGATCCGCGAAGAATTCCTGCGTTTGGCCGCTGCCGGCTATAACCGTATCCCGTTGGCCTGCGAAACCCTGGCCGACTTCGACACGCCGCTGTCGATCTACCTGAAACTGGCCGACCAGCCCAACTCCTACCTGCTCGAATCGGTGCAGGGCGGCGAGAAATGGGGCCGCTATTCGATCATCGGTCTGCCGTGCCGCACCGTGCTGCGGGTTCACGACCATCACGTCAGCATCACCGTCGATGGCGTCGAAACCGAAAGCCACGATGTTGAAGATCCGTTGGCTTTCGTCGAAGACTTCAAAGCGCGCTACAACGTGCCGACCATCGCCGGTCTGCCGCGTTTCAACGGTGGTCTGGTCGGTTACTTCGGTTACGACTGTGTGCGTTATGTGGAAAAACGCCTTGGCAAATGCCCGAACCCCGATCCGCTGGGCGTGCCGGACATTCTGCTGATGGTTTCCGACGCGGTCGTCGTATTCGACAACCTCGCCGGCAAGATGCACGCGATCGTGCTGGCCGACCCGGCGCAGGCCGATGCCTACGAGCAAGGTCAGGCGCGTTTGCAGGAACTGCTGGAGCAACTGCGCCAGCCGATCACCCCGCGCCGCGGTCTGGACTTCAGCAAGCAGCAAGCGGCCGATCCGATCTTCCGCTCCAGTTTCACCCAGAGCGACTACGAAAAAGCCGTCGACACCATCAAGGAATACATCCTTGCCGGTGACTGCATGCAGGTTGTGCCGTCGCAACGCATGTCGATCGACTTCAAGGCTGCGCCGATCGATCTGTACCGCGCGCTGCGTTGCTTCAACCCGACGCCTTATATGTACTTCTTCAACTTCGGCGACTTCCACGTCGTCGGCAGTTCGCCGGAAGTGCTGGTGCGGGTTGAAGACAATCTGATCACGGTGCGGCCGATTGCCGGTACGCGTCCGCGTGGCGCGACCGAAGAGGCCGATCTGGCGCTGGAAGAAGACTTGCTCTCGGATGACAAAGAGATCGCCGAGCATTTGATGCTGATCGATCTGGGGCGCAACGACACTGGCCGGGTTTCGGAAATCGGTTCGGTGAAGCTCACCGAGAAAATGGTCATCGAGCGTTATTCCAACGTGATGCACATCGTGTCCAACGTCACCGGCCAGTTGAAAGCCGGGCTGACGGCGATGGATGCACTGCGGGCGATTCTGCCGGCGGGCACCTTGTCCGGCGCGCCGAAGATCCGCGCGATGGAAATCATCGACGAACTGGAACCGGTCAAGCGTGGCGTATATGGCGGCGCGGTCGGTTACTTCGCGTGGAACGGCAATATGGATACCGCGATTGCGATTCGTACCGCTGTGATCAAAAACGGCGAACTGCATGTGCAGGCCGGTGGCGGCATCGTTGCCGACTCGGTGCCGGCGCTGGAATGGGAAGAAACCCTGAACAAGCGCCGGGCGATGTTCCGTGCCGTGGCACTGGCTGAACAGACCCCGGACTGATTGATCGGCATAAAAAAACGCGGCGCCCGCAAGGACGCCGCGTTTTTTATTGCCTGCTGGTTAGAAGTCCAGCGCTACGCCAAGGTTGATCCCTTGCTGGGTAAAGTCATCATCCTTGCGGATGTTGTAGCTGGCGCGCAACGCCAGGTCTTTGGTGAGGTTGTGGCTCACGCCCAGGTTCAAGCGATTGAGGTTGGTCTGCGGGGTGTAGCCGTCCAGGGTGTAGTGATTGTTCGGCAGGCTGTTGAGACTCATCGTCACATCCTGAGTGTCGTCGTTGTACTCGCGCTCATGCGCGAGCTCGCCGAACACCTGGGTTTGCGCGGTAATCTGGTACTTGCCCTGAATACCAACACCGAGACGCCGGGAGATGCGCGACTGGTCATCGAAGGTCAGCGCGGTGGAGTCAGCGCCGTCCTCGGAGTAACCATCAACTTCGACTTTGGCGAAATCTGCGCTGACAAATGGCGACAGGTGCCATGGGCTGCTTGCCTCTGGCGCGATGTCGTAACCGACGCGACCGCTGAAGGCCAGCACGTAGCCGTCGGTATCGCCTTTCTCGCCGCGCTCGTTGACGCCGAGCTGGAATTTGCGTTTCAGGCTGTCGTAGTCCAGATGCCCGGCCGTCACAGCCGCATCACCCCACCAGCGATTCTGCTGATACTGGGCGAAAGCGGTGCCCATGTAGGTGTTGAGCTTGTAGTCGGAATCGTGATCGCCTGCTTCAAGTTTCTGGTTGTAAAAACCGGCCGCCAGTCCAACACGCCACGCGTCATTCAGGCGGTAGCTGCCACCGACGTTGAGGTTGTAGCCATTGCCGTCGGCGCTGGCGCCGCTGTCCTGGGTGTCGAAGTCCTGACGCTGGCCCCCACCGGCGACAATAGCCCGCCATTGACCAACGCCTTGCCAGTTCTGCCAGTCGGCCAGCCACTGGTTACGCAGCTCATCCTGATGCGAACGCAACGTGCCTTGAGCCATTTGCGGCAGCAGGGTGGCTTCCCATGGCGCGGACAGCAGCGAGTAGGTGTAATCGGCGATCAGGCGCTGCCCGGCTTCGGTCGGGTGCACCGCATCGTTGTAGATCAGCTTGGTCGGATCCGGCGTGGCACTGTTGATGCCGTACCGCGCGTTCTCGGTGCAACCGTTGCCGCTGAAGCAGGTGGCGCTGAGGTTCTGGTCGGTGGCCAGACCGAACTGGCCCGGATTGGCGAACGACTCTTTGAGCAGCACCGGAATGTTCAGCGGGATGATGTTGGCATTGATGCCCTGCAACTGGCTGACCAGTTCGGTGTTGAACTGCGCGCTGAGTTGCGAGGTGAACGCTTGCAGCGGCGAACCGCTGAAGGCCGGGGTGAAGCCGATGTCCGGCAGCAGCCAGACCACGATGTAACGGGCGCCGGCCTGCTGCAGGGTTTGCGCGCTGCTGGCCAGACGATCAGCCGCGGCGCCGGCCTGCGCAAGATTTGTCACGCGGCCTTGCAGGAAATCATTACCGCCACCCGAGAGGTAATACAGCGCATTCGGATCCGCGCGAAAACCGTTCGACGGCAGATAACCGGCGCGGGTGCGTTCGCCAGTGGCAGATTGCGTGGTGATCGAATCGAGAATCTGGTCGGTGCGATAACCGCCTACCGCCCAGTTATTGCCGTCGGGCAAGCCATCGCCAGCGCGTACTGCGGATGAAGAGGAGGCAGTCTGATCAGGCGAAAACCCCAGTTTTCCGCCGAGAATCTGCGTGGCGTTCAGCGAGCGCAATTCCCCGCTGCCATCCAGATACACCGGGCCAGTGCGGTTGGTGTAGCGCTGAGTAGCGCCCGCGGGGCCTCCGCTGTCGGCAAAGGTGCCGGCGTCGTTCAGGCTGTCGCCGAAGACGATGAAATTCGAGTAAGGATTAGGTGCGGCATTCGCCTGAGCGCAGGCCATTGCGAGCAGGCATCCGGCGAGCGGTACAAACAGCGTCTGTTTGATCATGAGCAAGTCCGTTTATTTATTGTTGTAGTGAACGAAACGACAGTACCAAAAACTTCCGGCATTTTGCCATCGGTCGCGAGCCTTCAAATTGATTTATCCCCCGCCGGCCGCGCCTTATTGCACGCTCCGCCCAGCTAAGTTACTGTGCCGAGACGTATGAATGAGACCTTCCCCGTGTTGATCGTCAGCAAACTTCCGGATCAAGTCATCAAGGCACACGCCCGTTGGCGTTGGCGCGCCTGAATCTTTCTGCCGGCCCGGCCGGATCTGTATCGCTTTGCCTTCCTTGCTCGTTTGAAATGCCGCTTTGCCGACGCTCCCGCGTCCGACATCGTGCAGCGCCCTGCGGGTAAGTCATCTGAAGGCTGTCTTCAAGTCAGAATTCAAGAGGTTCGAAACGCCATGTTGCTGATGATCGACAACTACGACTCCTTTACTTACAACGTTGTGCAATACCTCGGCGAACTGGGTGCCGAAGTCAAAGTCGTGCGCAACGACGAACTGACCATCGCCGAAATCGAAGCGCTCAACCCCGAGCGCATCGTGGTGTCCCCCGGCCCGTGCACGCCGACCGAAGCCGGCATCTCCATCGAAGCCATCAAGCACTTCGCCGGCAAACTGCCGATCCTCGGCGTGTGCCTCGGCCACCAGTCCATCGGCCAGGCCTTTGGCGGTGACGTGATCCGCGCTCGCCAAGTAATGCACGGTAAGACTAGCCCGGTATTCCACGAGGACAAGGGCGTGTTCGCCGGTCTGAACAATCCGCTGACGGTCACGCGTTACCACTCGCTGATCGTCAAGCACGACACCTTGCCCGATTGCCTGGAACTGACCGCGTGGACGCAGCACGATGACGGTTCGGTCGACGAAATCATGGGCCTGCGTCACAAGACCCTGAACATTGAGGGCGTACAGTTCCACCCTGAGTCGATCCTCACCGAACAGGGCCATGAACTGTTTGCCAATTTCCTCAAACAAGCCGGCGGCGCGCGCTAAGGACTTCCCATGAATATCAAGACAGCCCTGAGCCGTATCGTCGATCACCTCGACCTCAGCACCGATGAAATGCGCGACGTGATGCGCGAAATCATGACTGGCCAATGCACTGACGCGCAGATCGGCGCGTTCATGATGGCCATGCGCATGAAGAGCGAAAGCATCGACGAAATCGTCGGCGCGGTTTCGGCCATGCGCGAGCTGGCGGACACCGTCGAACTGAAGACCCTCGACGGCGTGGTCGATGTGGTCGGCACCGGCGGTGACGGGGCGAACATTTTCAACGTGTCCACTGCGTCTTCCTTTGTGGTCGCAGCGGCTGGTTGCACTGTGGCCAAGCACGGTAACCGTGCGGTCTCCGGCAAGAGCGGCAGTGCCGACTTGCTCGAAGCGGCCGGCATCTACCTCAACCTGACGCCGGTTCAGGTGGCGCGTTGCATCGATAACGTCGGCATCGGTTTCATGTTTGCCCAGACTCATCACAAAGCCATGAAGTACGCCGCCGGCCCGCGCCGCGATCTCGGCCTGCGGACCTTGTTCAACATGCTCGGCCCGCTTACGAATCCGGCCGGTGTCAAACACCAGGTAGTCGGCGTATTCACTCCTGCGCTGTGCCGGCCATTGGCTGAAGTCTTGCAGCGTCTGGGCAGCAAACACGTACTGGTGGTGCATTCCAAGGATGGTCTGGACGAGTTCAGCCTCGCTGCACCGACCTTTGTCGCTGAGCTGAAGAATGACCAGATCACTGAGTATTGGGTCGAGCCGGAAGATCTCGGCATGAAGAGCCAGAGCCTGCACGGCCTGTCGGTGGATGGCCCGGAAGCGTCGCTGGCGCTGATCCGCGATGCGCTGGGCAAGCGCAAAACCGAGAACGGCCAGAAAGCCGCCGAAATGATTGTGCTCAACGCCGGTGCAGCGCTGTACGCCGCCGACGTCGCCAGCAGTTTGAAACAGGGCGTCGAGCTTGCGCACGACGCTTTGCACACCGGCCTCGCTCGGGAAAAACTCGAGGAGCTGGGTGCCTTTACTGCGGTATTCAGAGTGGAGAATGAGGGATGAGTGTACCGACGGTTCTGGAAAACATTCTGGCGCGCAAAGTTCAGGAAGTTGCCGAGCGTAGCGCTCGGGTCAGCCTGAGCGAGCTGGAAAGTCTGGCCAAGGCGGCCGATGCACCCCGTGGATTTGCCCAGGCATTGCTGGCGCAGGCCAAGAAGAAACAACCGGCCGTGATCGCCGAAATCAAGAAGGCTTCACCGAGCAAAGGCGTGATCCGAGAGGATTTCGTGCCAGCCGACATCGCTAATAGCTACGAGAAGGGCGGGGCGACTTGCCTGTCGGTGCTGACCGATATCGACTATTTCCAGGGCGCGGATGCTTACCTGCAACAGGCGCGTGCTGCGTGCAAATTGCCGGTGATCCGCAAGGACTTCATGATCGATCCCTACCAGATCATCGAAGCCCGTGCCTTGGGCGCCGATTGCGTGCTGTTGATCGTCTCCGCACTGGACGACGTGAAAATGGCCGAACTGGCAGCCGTGGCCAAAGGTGTTGGTCTGGATGTTCTGGTGGAAGTGCACGACGGCGATGAGCTGGAGCGCGCGCTGAAAACTCTCGACACGCCGCTGGTGGGGATCAATAACCGTAACCTGCACACCTTCGAAGTCAGCCTGGAAACCACTCTTGATCTGCTGCCGCGCATTCCGCGTGATCGTCTGGTGATTACCGAGAGCGGGATTCTCAACCGTGCCGATGTCGAGCTGATGGAAATCAGCGACGTTTACGCGTTCCTGGTCGGCGAAGCGTTCATGCGCGCCGAGAGTCCTGGTCTTGAATTACAGCGCCTGTTCTTCCCGGAGCGTGGTACTGCGGTAATCGGGTCGACCCTCGACTGACTACATCCTCTCAGGCAACCCGCCCTCCCTGTGGGAGCGGGCTTGCCCGTGATGAAGCCATCACATCCGCTAAAGATTCCAAGCCCACCGGAGTCCTGCATGCTGCCAATCTCCCTGACCATCGAAGCCGGCCTGCAAGCCGAACAGGATCTGCTGGCATCAGTCTGTGCCGGCGACGCCGAATTCGGCCTGCTGTTCTGGCAACCCAGTGACCGCGCGCTGGTCATGCCTCGTCGCTTGAATCGTCTGCCGAAATTCGATCACGCCTGCGCAGTTTCGGCCGCCGCTGGCTGGCCGGTACTGTTGCGCGAAACCGGTGGCGAGCCGGTGCCACAATCGGCCGCCACCATCAACATTGCTCTGGTTTACGCACCACCACGCAGCGAAGGCGATCTGAATCGCATCGAAACCGGCTACCGGCGTCTGTGTGATCCGATCTGTGAGTTGCTGGATGAGTTGGGCGGCACAGCGTCGGTGGGCGAAATCGACGGCGCATTTTGCGATGGCCGGTTCAACGTCAACCTCGACGGCCGCAAAATGGTCGGCACCGCGCAGCGCTGGCGTCAGAGCCAGGGCGGTCAGCGTCCGGTGGGGTTGGTGCACGGTGCGATGTTGATTGATGACGAGCGCGAATCGATGGTTGCGGCGGTCAATCGCTTCAATCAGGCGTGCGATCTTGAGCAGCGCGTGCGGGCTGAAAGCCACATCGCGCTGCACGAGAAATTCCCGGCGCCAGATGCACTGGCGCGGCTTGATGAGTTGTTCCGCTTGATGCTGGCGCAGATGTACGCCGGCTAGGTCGCGCGTCTAACGCGTACCGAAGACCACCATGGTCTTGCCTTTCACGTCTACCAGGTTGCGTTCTTCAAGATCCTTGAGCACGCGACCGACCATCTCCCGCGAACACCCGACGATGCGCCCGATTTCCTGACGAGTCACCTTGATCTGCATACCGTCCGGGTGGGTCATTGCATCTGGTTGTTTGCACAATTCCAGCAAGCAACGGGCAACCCGACCGGTCACATCGAAGAACGCCAGATCGCCGACCTTGCGCGTGGTGTTGCGCAGGCGTTGTGCGATTTGTCCGCTGAGGACGTAAAGAATGTCCGGGTCCTGCTGCGACAATTCGCGGAACTTCACGTAGCTGATTTCCGCGACTTCGCATTCAACCTTGGCCCGCACCCAGGCACTGCGTTGCTGTTCTTGCCCTGCCTGTTCGAACAGGCCCAGCTCGCCGAAGAAATCCCCGGCATTCAGATAGGCGATGATCATCTCGCGGCCGTCGTCATCCTCGATCAGGATCGTCACCGAACCCTTGATGATGAAGTACAGCGTATCGGAGCGATCACCCGCGCAGATGATGTTGCTCTTGGCCGCATGACGGCGGCGCTGGCAATGCATCAACAGCTTGTCGAGGTTCTTGATTTTGGGTGTGGGGGTAATACCAACCATGGTTGTATCCCAAAAAGACTGCACGGTAATGTTTGATTTTTTATGGGGCGCTGAAACGGACGTTACCCGGCTGGCAGGCGCCAGCGAATTGGCGCCAGCTTACCAGACACTTCCTTGAAGATTCGAGAAATTACCTACGTTATAGACGCATCCGTCCGACATGCACGCCGCGCTGAATGAGCAAAACCCTGTGCTAAGCTGGCGACCCTTTTTTATACAGTGGAGTCTTGGCGATGAAGGCACGCATCCAATGGGCTGGCGAAGCCATGTTCCTCGGCGAATCCGGCAGCGGTCATGTCGTGGTCATGGACGGTCCGCCGGACGCCGGTGGTCGTAATCTGGGTGTCCGCCCGATGGAAATGCTCCTGCTCGGTGTTGGCGGTTGCAGCAACTTCGACGTGGTGAGCATTCTGAAGAAGTCACGTCAGGCGGTTGAAAGCTGCGAAGCCTTCCTCGAAGCCGAGCGCGCGACCGAGGATCCGAAAGTCTTCACCAAGATCCACATGCACTTCGTGGTCAAGGGCCGTGGCCTGAAAGAAGCCCAGGTCAAACGCGCCATCGAGCTGTCGGCAGAGAAATATTGCTCGGCCTCGATCATGCTCGGCGCGGCTGGCGTGGCGATCACCCACGACTACGAAATCATCGAACTCGGTTGAACCGACATTCAACTATCATAAAAGCAGTGCAGACTCTGGCGATCCCCCGCTGACGTCTGCATAATGCGCCACTTTTTTCAGGGCAGTGATCGGTCAGCCGACGGGTCATCCGCCTGAACAGATAACCAAAATCGCCATCGCGAAGAGGTGTTAACCGTCCTACGCAGGTGCGTTGTTCGCATTTGACGGGCATGCTTGATCACGCGGCCATGCCGCATACATAGAGAGTTTTTAACGGTGAAAAGCAAACTCAAGCTCCACGGGTTCAATAACCTGACAAAGACCTTGAGCTTCAACATCTATGACATCTGCTACGCGGAAACCCCGCAAGACCAGCAGGCTTACGTCGAGTACATCAATCAAGAGTACAACGCCGAACGCCTGACGCAGATTCTCACAGAAGTTGTCGAGATCATTGGTGCCAACATTCTGAACATTGCGAGTCAGAACTATGAGCCTCAGGGTGCCAGCGTCACGATTCTGATCTCGGAAGAGCCGGTGACCCCGACCGAAAGCCAGATCGAAGAGTCCCCAGGCCCACTGCCAGAAATCATCCTGGCCCACCTCGACAAGAGCCATATCACGGTGCATACCTACCCGGAAATCCATCCGGATGCAGGCATTGCGACTTTCCGTGTGGACATCGATGTGTCGACGTGTGGTGTCATTTCACCGCTTAAAGCACTCAACTTCCTGATTCACCAGTTCGATTCGGACATCGTGACCGTGGATTATCGTGTGCGCGGCTTCACCCGTGACGTTGAAGGCAAAAAGCACTTCATCGACCACGAGATCAATTCGATCCAGAACTACCTTTCCGAAGACACCCGCGGCGCGTACCAGATGACCGACGTGAACGTGTACCAGGAGAACCTGTTCCACACCAAAATGTTGTTGAAGAACTTCGAACTGGATAACTACCTGTTCGGCGACGCCACCAACAACCTGTCCTCTGAGCAACGCGCCCAGGTGACGGAGCGTGTGAAGCACGAAATGCTCGAGATTTTCTACGCTCGCAACATGCCGAGCTAAGAAATCCAGGCACAAAAAAGGCGACTGTCTCAGGACCGTCGCCTTTTTTATTGCTTGTGGGAGCTGGCCTGCCAGCGATGAGTGTCTGTCTGGCACTACCGCTGTCAGATTCTGTAGGTACTCTTGGTCATCACCTTTGCCAGAATACTCATACCGAACTTCACCGGCGCGGGGAAACGGAAACCACCAGCCTCCAGCGCGCTCTCCGCATGATGTTCCTCATCAATACGCATCTGCTGCAGAATCGCCCGGGACTTTTCGTCCTCCGCTGGCAATTGCTCCAGATGTTCGTTCAAGTGTTTGCACACCTGATGCTCGGTCGCCGCGACGAAACCGAGGCTGACCTTGTCGCTGATCAGCCCCGCGACTGCGCCGATGCCGAACGACATGCCGTAGAACAGTGGGTTGAGCACGCTGGTGTGACTGCCCAACTGATGAATGCGTTGTTCGCACCAGACCAGATGATCAATCTCTTCTTCAGCCGCATGCTCCATGGCCGCGCGCACTTGCGGCAGCTTGGCGGTCAGGGCCTGGCCTTGGTAGAGCGCCTGGGCACAGACTTCACCGGTATGGTTGATGCGCATCAGACCGGCGACATGGCGGGTGTCTTCGTCGCTCATCTGCACGTCCGGCTGCACGATGGCCGGGGACGGACGGTACGGCTGACCGCTGAACGGCAGCAGGGTACGCATCGCGGCATCGGCTTGCAGCAGAAGACGGTCAATCGGCGAGTAGTGACGTTGGGTAGTCATGCTGACCTCCGGGAAGAATCTCGACGGCCAGTTTAACCGAATCGGCCGGGGAAGGTTTGCGCTGGGTCATATGGGAGCGGGGCGCTCCCACAGATATCGCTGCGGATCAGCCCGGTGGCCAGTTCATCTGGCGCTGCCCGAGGACGTGCATATGAATGTGGTAGACGGTTTGCCCACCCTGTTCATTGCAGTTCATCACCACGCGGAAGCCTTCTTCGCAACCGAGCTCCAGCGCCAGGCGTTGGGCGGTGAACAGGATGTGCCCGGCCAGTGCCTTATCGTCTTCGGTGAGGTCGTTGAGGGTGCGCACCGGTTTCTTCGGGATCACCAGAAAATGCACTGGCGCCTGTGGCGCGATGTCGTGGAACGCCAGAACCTGGTCGTCCTCGTAGATGATCCTGGCCGGGATTTCCCGGTTGATGATCTTGGTGAACAGAGTATCCACTGCTGTTTTCTCCGTTGTATGGGCTGGCCTGAGTGTACTCAGGGCGGATGAAGCCGCCCAGTGTTTTACCGTAGGACTATTCAGCGCGGGCAGTAAGCCTTGTTGAGCATGCCGACGATGGTGCGATTGAGCCAGCGCGATCCCAGTCGCGGCAAAAACGCGAACCAGCGGTTGCGTCGTCCCGGAATGATGATCGCGCGGTTTTTCTCCAGCGCACGCACGGTGTACAGAGCGACCTCCTCGGGGCTCATCAACAGTTTGCTGTCTTTGAGTTTGTCGCTGTTCAGTTGTGCGGTGCGGAAGAATGCGGTGCGGGTCGGGCCGGGGCAGAGTACCGAGACCTTCACGGCGCTTTGTTTGAGTTCAACCCGCAACGCCTCGGAAAAATGCAGCACATACGCTTTGCTCGCGTAGTAAGTGCTCATCCACGGACCGGGGTTGAAAGCCGCTACCGAAGCCACATTGAGAATCTGCCCGCCACCTTGCAGCGCCATGCTGTTGCCGATCGCATGGCACAGCCGGGTCAGGGCAAGGATATTCACCTCGATCAAGTCCTGCTCGGTCATCCAGTCCTGTGCCAGGAACGGGCCGCAAGTGCCAATGCCTGCGCAGTTCACCAGCAGATCGATCTGCCGGTCACCTTCTTCCAGTTCCAGCAGGAAACCGGACAGGCGCAACGGTTCGCCGAGGTCGCAGGCGCGGAACAGCACCTCAACTCCAAAACGCTGGGTCAGCTCAATCGCAATACTTTCCAGCTGATCACGCTGGCGGGCCACCAGAATCAGGCTGCGGCCACGGCGGGCCAGGGCTTCGGCCATGGCCAGGCCTATGCCGCTGGAGGCGCCGGTGATCAGAGCGTAACGGGTCATGCAAATCTCCATCGCAACAGCTCCGCGCCGTCGACGCGGGTGTCACGACGGGGAGCGCTGTTCATTCTTTCGCAGAGTCTACAGGGGGCTGGGCCTCTTCGGCTGCTTCAGCTGCTTCAGCTGCTGCTTCTGCTGCATCGTCGGCGGCATTCGCGGCCGGTTCGACCTCGACCTCGATTTCATCAGTGGTCACTGAGCCGCTGTCATAGCTGCTTTCCAGATTGCTTTCGTATTCCTGTTGAATAGCCGAGAAGCCGCCGAGTATTCCGCCGGCCAATACCAGCGTGAACAGCACCACCCACAATGAACACAGCACTTTGACCGCGGTGCTGTTGGGCGGTGGGGGTGGGCCGTAGCGGTTGGCGCCGGTGGTGCCCGGCGCAACCATCATCACCAGCGGGAAGAAGCTGCCAACAAACGGCACCAGGTTCAGCAGCCAGAGCCATCCCGACCAGCCGATATCGTGTAGACGCTGCACACTGATCATAATGTTGACGATGAAGAAGGCGAGGAACAGAAAGAACGCCAGGATGCCGCCAATGATCAGGCCGGTCGTCGATTCGTCACTGACCATACCCAGAGCAATCAGCGCAAATACGGCGATGATGGGCAGGGTCACCAGGCACTGCACCATCGCCCAGGCGAGGAAGCGCAGACGGCCGATGCGGCCCTCGACACCGAATGGCTTGAGCGTGGCAAATTCCGGGTAGCTTTCACCGACGTTGGCTCGAGGCGTTGCGTACGGCGAGGCAGGCTCGGCTATGGCGGGCGCGTGCTCATGGACGTCGGCGAGATTCAGTTCGATGGTAGTTTCTGGTTCGATCCGGGCGTCGATCCCGGTCTTGCTCAACGCTTGAAGATACGCTTGGGCGTCGGCGTGAGTCAGGTCGCGCTTGAGGGCGACAGTGCTGCCATTGAACAGGCGCTCGATGGCGGCGACCTCGCTTTTGAACAGGTCAGCCAGATTGAGTTTGGCTGTGGTGAGGTCGACACCGGGCTGTAGCGCACCGTCAAAAACGATCTTGTAGCGTGGTTCGCTCATGGCCGAGGCATCCTTGTCGCGAAAACAATTGAATTGGAGAGTGTTACAAGGCGTGAGTGTAAGGCCAGTGCGTTGAAAACTGGCCGGATTTTTTCTCAGCGCGGCCAGCGAGTCGGCAATTGCGCTGCGTGTTCCAGTGCTTTTCGATACTCGGCGTCGAGGCGTGCGATCAGTTGCTCGACACTCGGTAGATCGTTGATGTCGCCGACACCCTGACCCGCCGACCACACGGTCTTCCAGGCTTTGGCTTCATCGCTGATCGGTTTCAGTTTGTCACCGAAATTCACTTCACCCTTGCCTTGCAGCTTGGCCGTGTCGAAACCGGCGGCTTCTAGACTCTGGCGCATGAAACTGGCGGGTACTCCAGACACGGCGGGAGTATGAATGATGTCCGCTGCTTTGGCTGTCAGCAGCATCTGTTTGTAGGCGTCAGGCGCATGACTTTCGGTGGTGCCGATAAATCGCGTGCCGAAGTAGGCTAAATCCGCACCCAGCAGCTGCGCGGCGAGAATCTCATGGCCGTGGTTCAAACATCCTGCAAGCAATAGCGTCTTGTCGAAGAACTGACGGATCTCGGCAATCAGCGAGAACGGACTCCATGTGCCTGCGTGCCCGCCCGCCCCAGCCGCTACGGCGATCAGGCCATCAACGCCAGCCTCGGCAGCTTTCTCCGCATGGCGGCGGGTGGTCACGTCGTGAAACACCAGACCTCCATAGCTATGCACCGCGTCGACCAGCTCCTTCACCGCGCCGAGGCTGGTGATGACGATTGGCACTTTGTGTTCGACGCAGATCGCCAGATCCGCCTGCAAGCGCGGATTGCTGTTGTGCACGATCAGGTTCACCGCATACGGCGCCGGGTTTTCCAGAGTCGCGAGGCCCGCTTCGATCTCCTCCAGCCAGGCTTTGAAGCCGCTGCTTTCGCGCTGGTTCAACGCAGGAAAGCTGCCGACCACGCCATTACGGCAGCAGGCCAGCACCAGCTCAGGGTTGGAAATCAGGAACATCGGCGCAACCACCAAAGGCAGGCGCAGATGTTGTTCGAGCAAAGCGGGCAGCGACATCGGAAGTACCCCGGAAAGTTGAACCTGTTGAAGTTAGAACGGCTTGACCACGACCAGAATTACGATAGCCAGCAATAACAGAACCGGCACTTCATTGAACCAGCGATAAAAGACATGGCTGCGGGTATTTTCGCCACGGGCAAAACGTTTTACCTGCGCGCCGCACATGTGGTGATAGCCGATCAGCAGGACCACCAGAGTCAGCTTGGCGTGAATCCAGCCACCCGTGCTGAAGATGCTCGGGTTGAGGTAGATCAGCCAGCCACCGAAGATCAGCGTGGCGATCATCGCCGGACCCATGATGCCGCGATACAACTTGCGCTCCATGACGCTGAAGCGTTCTTTGCTGATCGCGTCTTCACTTTGTGCGTGATAAACGAACAGTCGCGGCAGATAGAACAGCGCGGCAAACCAGCAGACGATGCTGACGATATGAAAGGCTTTGATCCATAAATAGAGCATTTTCAGTTATTCCCAGGTTCACGGTAGGCCGGATAGTAGAGGCTTGAGCGTCGGCGCGTCACCTTGATGGTTGTCGCAGGGGCGCGCGGCCCCTATTATCGACGGCTTTCCAGTGGGTTCGTTGAGGGCAGGTTTATGGTCAAGGTCGGTATCGTCGGCGGCACGGGTTACACCGGTGTCGAACTGCTGCGTCTGTTGGCACAGCATCCGCAGGCAGAAGTGGTCGTGATCACTTCCCGATCCGAGGCCGGTCTGGCCGTGGCTGATCTCTACCCGAACCTGCGCGGTCACTATGACGGCCTGGCATTCAGCGTGCCTGACATCAAAACTCTGGGTGCTTGCGACGTGGTGTTCTTCGCCACTCCGCACGGCGTTGCCCATGCCTTGGCCGGCGAACTGCTGGCGGCGGGCACCAAGGTTATCGATCTGTCGGCGGACTTCCGCTTGCAGGACGCTGAAGAATGGGCCAAGTGGTACGGTCAGCCGCATGGCGCACCTGAACTGCTGGACGAGGCCGTGTATGGCCTGCCGGAAGTCAATCGTGAGCAGATCAAGAAAGCACGTTTGATCGCGGTGCCGGGTTGCTATCCGACGGCGACACAGTTGGGGTTCCTGCCGCTGCTCGAAGCAGGTCTGGCTGACACTTCGCGCCTGATTGCCGACTGCAAATCCGGCGTCAGCGGTGCCGGTCGTGGTGCGGCAGTAGGTTCGCTGTACTCCGAGACGTCGGAAAGCATGAAGGCCTATGCGGTCAAAGGTCACCGTCACTTGCCGGAAATTCGTCAGGGCCTGCGTCGCGCGGCTGGCAAGGATGTCGGTCTGACTTTCGTCCCGCACCTGACGCCTATGATCCGTGGCATTCACTCCACGCTTTACGCGACCGTGGTGGATCGCTCGGTGGATCTGCAAGCGTTGTTCGAAAAGCGTTATGTCAACGAACCGTTCGTCGATGTGATGCCGGCCGGCAGCCATCCGGAAACCCGTAGCGTGCGCGGCGCCAATGTCTGCCGCATCGCCGTACATCGTCCACAGGATGGCGACTTGGTGGTGGTGCTGTCGGTAATCGACAATCTGGTCAAAGGCGCGTCGGGTCAGGCGGTGCAGAACCTCAACATCATGTTCGGGCTGGATGAGCGCCTGGGTCTGTCCCACGCTGGAATGCTGCCGTAACACTTTCTTGCGCGTAGCGAAAAGGCCCGGTGAACGGGCCTTTTTGCATTCTCGGTTGGCAAAACCGTTGATTGATATACCGTAACAATAGTTGACCGATTTTCTAGGAGAAGCGGATAATGCGCGTCATCACGCATTATGGCGGCGTAACGCCGGGAGATAGTCAGCATGAGCGTCGAATCCTTCACCCCCACGGCTTTGCAATTCACCCACGGTGCCGCGCACAAGGTGAAGAGCCTGGTCGATGAAGAGGGGAATGATCGCTTGAAGCTGCGCGTATTCGTTACGGGCGGCGGTTGTTCAGGGTTTCAGTACGGTTTCACCTTCGATGAAGATGTGGCCGAGGACGACACCATCGTCGAACGCGAAGGCGTCAGTCTGGTGGTTGATCCGATGAGCTTCCAGTACCTGGCCGGTGCCGAAGTGGACTACCAGGAAGGTCTGGAAGGTTCGCGCTTCGTAATCAAGAACCCGAACGCCACCACGACCTGTGGTTGCGGCTCCTCGTTCTCGATCTGATCGCACTTTACGCTACACAGCAAAACGCCGCAGAGCCTCACGGTTCTGCGGCGTTTTGCTGTGTGCGTTTTACTTAGTTCGGGTAGATGGCACCAAGCACGCGCAGCCCTTTGGCGCCGGTGACGCTCGGCCGATTCGCAGCGATGCCTTCAAGGCAGCAATGGGCCAGCCAGGCAAAGGCCATGGCTTCGACCCAATCCGGATCGACGCCGTGGGTGGCGGTGCTGGCGACTTTCGCGTTGGGTAGCAGGTCGGCCAGCCGCTGCATCAATGTGGCGTTATGGGCGCCGCCACCGCAGACCAGCAGCTCTGTAGTGTCCGATTGAGCACTTTGCAGCGACTCGATAATGGTCAGTGCCGTCAGTTCCAGCAGTGTGGCTTGCACGTTTTCCGGGGGGAAACTCGGCAAGCATGACAGGTGCTGTTCCAGCCACGGCAGGTTGAACACTTCGCGGCCGGTACTTTTCGGGCCTTTGGTGGCGAAGAACGGGTCGTTCAGCAGTGTCTTCAGCAGGGTAGGTTCGAGAGTGCCGCTGGCCGCCCATTGGCCGTTGCGATCGTAGTTCTCGTTTTTTTGCTGATGAATCCAGGCATCCATCAGCACATTTCCTGGCCCGCAGTCGAAACCGGCTACAGGCTTGGTCGACTCGATCAGGCTGAGATTGCTGAAACCGCCGACATTCAACACCGCACGATTACCCGTACGCTCTTCGAACAAGGCTTCGTGGAAGGCTGGCACCAGCGGCGCGCCCTGGCCGCCAGCGGCTACATCACGGCTGCGGAAGTCGCTGACCACTGTGATGCCGGTCAGCTCGGTGAGTAGAGCAGGGTTGCCGATCTGTACAGTGAAGCCGCGTGCCGGCTCGTGGCGAATGGTCTGGCCATGGCTACCGATTGCGCGGATATCTTCAGGTTTGAGCTGCTGCTGCTTGAGCAGCGCTTGAATGCCCTGCGCCGCCAGCATCACCCAGTTGTGCTGGGCAAGCGCCGAGCGGGCGATCTCGTCAGGGCCGCTGGCGCACAAGCCAAGCAGCTCGGCGCGCAGGGAATCAGGCATGGGAATGTAGTGCGTGGCGATCAATTTGATCGCCGGGGTTTGCTCGATCAGAGCGATGTCCAGACCGTCGAGGCTGGTTCCGGACATCACACCTATATAGAGAGCCATGGCTTAACGCTTGCTCGAGGCGACCATGGTGGCCTTCTCTTGATCCATGCGCGCCATCAACGGCTGGCTCTGCGCGAGGAAGCGCGCGCGTTCGGCCTTGGCGATTGGGTCGGCCATTGGCAGCTTCTGACCCAGCGGATCAACGTGAACGCCGTTGACCTGGAACTCGTAATGCAAGTGCGGGCCGGTGGAGAGGCCGGTGGTGCCGATATAGCCGATCACCTGACCCTGCTTGACCGAACCGCCGGTTTTCACGCCTTTGGCATAGCCTTGCATATGCCCGTACAGCGTGCGGTAGGTGTTGCCGTGCTGAATGATCACGGTGTTGCCGTAACCGCCGCGGCGGCCAGCCAACAACACTTTACCGTCGCCGGCAGCTTTGATCGGCGTACCGCGCGGTGCTGCGTAATCCACGCCTTTGTGGGCGCGGATCTTGTTCAGGATCGGGTGCTTGCGGCCCATGGAGAATTTTGAGCTGATGCGCGCGAAGTCGACCGGAGTACGGATGAACGCCTTGCGCATGCTGTTGCCATCAGCGGTGTAGTAACTGCTGTTGCCTTGTTTGTTGGTGTAGCGCACGGCGGTGTAGGTCTTGCCGCGGTTGGTGAAGCGCGCAGACAGGATCGGGCCGGTGCCGACAGCCTTGCCGTTGACTACTTTCTGCTCATAAATGACATCGAATTCATCGCCTTGGCGAATGTCCTGAGCGAAGTCGACGTCGTAGCCGAATACGCTGGCCATATCCATGGTCATGCTATGGGACAGACCGGCGCGGGCGGCGGATTGCGACAGCGAGCTGTTGATTACGCCGTGGACATAGGCAGTGCGAACAGTAGGCTTGGCGGTGATGCGGTTGAATGCATAGCCCTTGTCATTCTTGGTCAGGGTGATGGATTCAGTGTCGCTGAGCTTGCTGTGCAGATTGACCAGTTGACCTTGTGGGTCCAGTTCGAATTCAAGCTTTTGGCCACGCTTGAGCTGACTGAACTGCTTGGCCTGTTTGTCGCTGGCCAGCACCTCGTGCACGAGAGCTGCGGGCAGCCCGACTTTCTCGAACAGGGTCGAAAGCGTGTCGCCCTTGGCAACACTTACTTCTCGGTGGCCAGAGGCTTTCTTTTCTTGTGCAACCGCAACTGGCGCGGGCGCGGCCTCGGCTTTTTGTGTGTCTTCAGGGCTGTTTTCGATCTGCGCGAAAGGCGAATCTACCGGCTCGGTTGTGGCTTGAACTGCGTCAGCAGCGTCTTGATCTTGTGTCAGTTGTTCAGCAGGACTTTCCAGTTCCAGACTCAGGGTCGTCTTTTTGGCTTCAACATCACTGGAAGGAAATACCAGGAGCGCCAGGCTGAGAAGGGCGGCGATCCCACTTGCGGCGAGCAGGTGGGTCTTCGGGTAAAGCGGTGGCGCTTTAGACGGTTCAGTGGTCATAAGTGATTTTTGACTTTGATAAAGATGAATTGGAAAAGATGAATGACATGATGAAGATGAGATAACTGTATAAAATATAACCAAATCATCTCTGAGGCAAGTCTACAGACAGTCTGTCTGTGGATTGGTGTCCGTGCGCCGGGCAAAACTTGTAATTGGTGCGCGTTCTTGTATGGTTGGTTCCCTTTGAATCTGAGCCTTGCGGGTCTGTTATGAAGTCGGTTGAAGAGCAGCTAGCGCTGATAAAACGTGGTGCGGAAGAACTGTTGGTCGAGTCCGAGCTGATCGAAAAGCTCAAGCGTGGCCAGCCACTGCGAATCAAGGCTGGCTTCGATCCGACGGCGCCGGATCTCCATCTCGGTCACACCGTGCTTATTAATAAGCTGCGCCAGTTCCAGGAGCTGGGGCATCAGGTGATCTTCCTTATAGGTGACTTCACCGGGATGATCGGTGATCCGAGCGGCAAGAGTGCGACACGCCCTCCGCTGACGCGCGAGCAGGTTCTGGAGAACGCCGAGACTTACAAGACTCAAGTGTTCAAGATTCTTGATCCGGCGAAGACCGAAGTGGCATTCAATTCGACCTGGATGGATCAGATGGGGCCTGCGGACTTCATTCGACTGACTTCGCAGTACACCGTCGCTCGCATGCTCGAGCGCGATGACTTCGATAAGCGCTACACCACCAATCAGCCAATCGCCATTCATGAGTTCCTCTATCCGCTGGTTCAGGGCTATGACTCGGTCGCTCTGCGCGCGGATGTCGAGCTGGGTGGTACCGATCAGAAGTTCAACTTGCTGATGGGGCGTGAATTGCAGCGCGGTTATGGTCAGGAGGCTCAGTGCATTCTCACTATGCCGCTGCTTGAAGGTCTGGATGGCGTGAAGAAGATGTCCAAGTCTTTGGGCAACTACGTCGGCATCCAGGAGGCGCCGGGTGTCATGTACAGCAAGCTGGTATCGATTCCGGACGCGCTGATGTGGCGCTACTTCGAACTGCTCAGCTTCCGTTCGATGGATGAGATCAATGCGTTCCGTGCGGATGTAGAAGCGGGTGCCAATCCGCGCGACATCAAAATCAAGCTGGCCGAAGAGATCGTTGCGCGCTTCCATGGTGAAGAGGCTGCGGTCAATGCTCATCGTGCAGCGGGCAACCGTATGAAGGATGGCGAGCTGCCGGATGATTTGCCTGAGGTTGAGCTGACTGCTTCCGAGAATATGCCGATTGCGGCTGTGCTTAATAAAGCAGGCCTGGTGAAGAACTCGGCAGTGGCGCGTGATCTGCTGGCCTCCGGCGGTGTGCGTATAGATGGTGAGGTCGTTGATCGCTCCTTTATATACGTACTGGGTGCGACCCATGTTTGCCAGGCTGGCAAGAAGGCTTTTGCGCGGATTACGCTGAAATCTGAATAAAGCGGAAATTAGGGGTTGACGGCGAATTTTAGAAGTCTATAATTCGCCCCACTTCCGGCGCAGTCGAAACGGAAAACTCCTTGAGATTCAATGAGTTGCGTAGGTTTCGGCAGTGCAGGGCTTCAGTTCATCGAAGTCTGGAAGTAGCTG
>NZ_JAFCWW010000021.1:0-88551 GCF_049897765.1 Pseudomonas sp. TWP3-2
GCCATGTGTGAGACGTTGGAGCAACACACCCCAGAGGAGCTGGCGGCTTTTGCTAAAGAAGCCATCGGCTGGATGGCCAGCCGAAGAACTTAGATGTGTAGATACCAATGCAGCGATGACGGCATTCGAGTCAGTCAACATTCAGGGCAATGTTGGAGCATTTGGAACAACCAATTCCCCCTCGTACGCCCCACGCAAATGGCTTTCAAACTGTTCGATGATCGCCGCCCACCCCTGACGACTCGCATGCTGGCGCGCATTCAGGCGCACGCAGCGCAACGTTTCGTACTTCTCCAGTAACCAGGCTGCGGCATCGCAGAACGCGTCTTCATCTCCGGGCATCGCCAGCACGCCGCTGTATCCATGACGGATATGCTGCGCCGCCGCGGCCTGATCGTAAGCCACCACGCCCAACCCTGACGCCAGTGCTTCGAGTACCACGTTGCCGAAGGTTTCAGTCAGGCTCGGAAACAGAAACACATCCCCCGACGCATAGTGCGCCGCCAGTGCTTCGCCACGCTGCGAGCCGCAGAAAATCGCCTCGGGCAATTCCTTTTCCAGCGCTGCACGTTGCGGCCCGTCACCGACCACGATCAGTTTCAGATTGCGCTGTGGATAAGTGCTGCGCAGCTTTTCGAAACTGCGTTTGAGCAGACCCAGATTCTTCTCCGGCGCCAGGCGTCCTACGTGAATCACCGCAATGTCTCGCTCGCTCAGTCCCCACTGCTCGCGCAACGCGTCCAGACGTTTGGCCGGATGAAACAACTGGCTGTCGACACCTCGGGACAACAAGGCCAAGCGCTCGAAGTGCCGCCGCTCCAGTTCCAGCCGTTGACTGACGCTTGGCACCAGCGTCAGCGCCGAACGATTGTGAAACCAGCGCAGATAATGCGTGAGCAAACGCGTCAGCAAGCCAAGTCCGTACTGACTGGTGTATTGCTGAAAATTCGTATGAAAACCACTGACCACGGCAATCCCCAAACGCCGCGCCGCGCGCAACGCCGACAACCCGAGCGGGCCTTCGGTGGCGATATACAGCACATCCGGGCGCTGACGTTTCCAGCGTCGCAGCAACTTGTGCATCGACGACTGACCCCATTGCAACCCCGGATAACCCGGCAACGGCCAGCCGCGACAGAGCAGCAACGACTCGTCCTCGCTGCGCAGCGGATCGTCGCCCTGACGCGGGCGCACCAGTTCGACCCGATGCCCGCGCGCGCGCAATCCGTCGCACAAGCGGCCAAGGGTATTGGCCACGCCGTTGATTTCCGGAGGGAAGGTTTCGCTGATCAGGGTGATATTTAGAGCTGTCGTCATGACCTCAGTGTCGACTGAGGCCATGTCGTGCTTGTGACGGTCAGATGATGGATTTGTGACCGGATCAGCGTTGGGTGACGAGATTTTCAGCGCCGCGCTCGCGCACCCAGAACAGCGTTGCACCTGCGACGGCAGCCGGCATCATCAAAATGTTGACCACCGGGATCAGCAGCACCAGATACACAATCCCGCCGAAACTCATGCTCTGCCAGCGCTTCTCGCGCAGCCAGGCGAGCATTTCGTTCCAGCCGAGCTTGTGGTTGTCCGCCGGGTAGTCGATGTACTGGATCGCCATCATCCACACGCCGAACAGCAGCCACAGCGGTGCGGCGACGATGTTCACCACCGGGATGAACGAGAGGATGAACAGGCCGAGCGCCCGTGGCAGGAAATAGCCGAGTTTGCGCATTTCCCGGGACAGGGTACGCGGGACCATGGCGATCAGTTCGCCCCAGCTGAAAGCCGGGAAGTCATCGGTGCCGCGCACCACCACTTCGACTTTTTCCGCGAGGAAACCGTTGAACGGCGCCGCGATCACGTTGGCGAGCATGGTGAAGGTGAAGAACACCATCAAACCCACCAGCACCACGAACAGCGGCCACAGGATGTAGCTGAGAAAACTCAGCCATTCGGGCAGCGACGGCATCAGCGTGTCGACCCACAGGCTGAACTGGTGGCCGGCGAGATAGATCAATCCGACGAACAGCACCAGGTTGATCGCCAGCGGCAGCAGAACGAACAGGCGCAGGCCGGGACTGAGAACCAGTTTGAGGCCTTCGCGCAGGTATTGCGGGCCGGACAGAACAGGGGCGGGCATAAGGTGCTCCGAGCAAGGGAAAACGCGCCGACCTTACCGACTTTGCCGGGGTGGCGAAAGCGCGGCAGCTGGATCGACATTCACTGTAACAAAGACGTCCATCTCGTCAGTGTGTCGGCATAGAGACCACCTATGAGCTGGATTGTTAAACCGTATTTCCTTAATCTTGCCCCCCTCGATACGCTGCACCCAACTTTTTACAGGACTGTCGAGCTCATGCCTTCCCCAAGGTTATCCACAGTCCTTTTTTATTCCGCCGGCAATCCGGCGTCCGCGCCTGATGTCTTGGCCGGTCAACAGGAGACAGGTTCATGTCTGAAGTCCGTCATTCGCGAGTGATCATCCTCGGTTCCGGCCCTGCCGGTTACAGTGCTGCTGTGTACGCCGCGCGTGCCAACCTCAAGCCGCTGCTGATCACCGGCATGCAGGCCGGCGGCCAACTGACCACCACCACCGAAGTCGACAACTGGCCGGGCGACGTCCACGGTCTGACCGGCCCGGTGCTGATGGAGCGCATGCGTGAACACGCCGAGCGTTTTGAAACCGAGATCGTTTTCGATCACATCAACGCGGTGGACTTCGCTTCCAAGCCTTACAGCCTGACCGGCGACAGCGCCACCTACACCTGCGACGCGCTGATCATCGCCACCGGCGCCAGCGCTCGTTACCTGGGCCTGCCGTCGGAAGAAGCGTTCATGGGCAAAGGCGTTTCGGCCTGCGCCACCTGCGACGGTTTCTTCTACCGCAACAAGCCAGTTGCCGTGGTCGGCGGCGGTAACACCGCGGTTGAAGAAGCGCTGTATCTGGCCAACATCGCCAGCAAAGTCACGCTGATCCACCGTCGCGAGACGTTCCGTGCCGAGAAGATTCTGATCGACAAGCTCAACGCCCGCGTGGCCGAAGGCAAGATCGAGCTGAAACTCAACGCGACCCTCGACGAAGTCTTGGGCGACAACATGGGCGTGACCGGTGCGCGTCTGAAGAACAACGATGGCAGCTTCGACGAAATCACCGTTGACGGCGTGTTCATCGCCATCGGCCACACCCCGAACACTTCGTTGTTCGAAGGTCAGCTGGAGTTGAAGGACGGCTATCTGGTGGTACAGGGCGGGCGTGAAGGCAACGCCACCGCGACCAACGTTGAAGGCATCTTCGCTGCCGGCGACGTGGCCGACCACGTTTACCGTCAGGCCATCACCTCGGCCGGCGCCGGCTGCATGGCGGCACTCGACACCGAGCGCTACCTCGACGGTCTGCAGAACGCTTCGTTCTAAGATCGCAGGCATAAAAAAACCGGCTTCGGCCGGTTTTTTTGCGTCCGCGAGTCGCTGAAGAATCAGCGACGAGTCAGCGGCTGTGCTTCGAACGTCACACCGGCCAGACCATGCTTGATCAACGCACGGATGTTGCCGTGATCACTGCCCTCAGGTGTCGCAACGACCGAGCGGTAATGCTCGCCGAAAGCCAACAGCGCTTCTGCATCACTCAAGCCTTCGAGCAGCGCCAGACCTAGCGTCTTGCACGAACCTTCGTTCTGCCCGGCCGCGTTTTCCACGCCACCATTGTTGAACGCCTGAGGCTGATAGTCGTAGCCGGCAGCAATAAAAGCCAAAGTGTCGGCAAAGGCGTGCTCGCCACTGTTCAGGCTGGCGCGCAAGGTGTTGAGGTCAGTCATTCGGGTTTTCCTTTGGCGAACGCCGCTTGTTGTTCGGCGCTGGCTTCTTGCTGATATTGGGCTTTCCAGTCGGCGTAGGGCATGCCGTAAACCACTTCGCGGGCGTCGTCGAGGCTGACCTCGATCTGGCGCTCGTCGGCGGCGGCCTTGTACCACTTCGACAGGCAGTTGCGGCAGAACCCGGAGAGGTTCATCAGGTCGATGTTCTGCACATCCTTGCGGCTGTCCAGATGGGCGACCAGTCGGCGGAATGCGGCGGCTTCGAGTTCGAGGCGTTGTTGCTCGGTCATGTTGGGCTCTGTGCAATCAAATCGTGGCGCGGATGATAAAAGTCTGGCGGGCGATGCGCCAGTCACGCTCAGCGGCTGGCGGCCAGGGTAATCGACACCGACTCGGCAAAGCGCAACGCATGCGGTTTGTCGACTTCAACTTCGGCGTACAACACCGACGCATTGGTCATCACCAGATCCAGCAACTCTTGGGTCAGGCGTTCAAGCAGCGCAAAACGGTTGCCTTCCACATGAGCAATGATCGCCTTGGTGATCGTGCGGTAGTTCAGCGCGTGGTCGATGTCGTTGTCGCGCACGGCTTCTTGGGCTGCATACAGGATGGTCAGGTTGATCAGCACATCCTGCTTGTTGAGGATTTCGTCCTCGTTGATTCCGATAAAGGTGCGCAGGCGCAGATCCTTGACCCGAATGCGCGCCATTCCCGGTTGTAGTTGTGGCATTTACTTGCTCCGTCCAATCAATTGCAGGAACTCCTGACGGGTGTTGCTCGACTCGCGAAAAGCGCCAAGCATGACCGAGGTGTTCATGGTCGAATTCTGTTTTTCGACACCGCGCATCATCATGCACATGTGTCTGGCCTCGATGACTACCGCGACGCCAGCGGCATCGGTGACATGCTGCACCGCGTCGGCGATTTGCCGGGTGAGGTTTTCCTGAATCTGCAGGCGGCGGGCGAACATGTCCACCAATCGCGCAATCTTCGACAGGCCTAACACCTTACCGGTTGGAATATAAGCCACATGCGCCTTGCCAATGAAGGGCAGCAGGTGATGTTCGCACAACGAATACAGTTCGATGTCGGCGACGATGATCATCTCGTCGGAGTCGGAGGCAAACAGCGCTCCGTTGACGATTTGCTCCACGCTCTGTTCATAACCGTGACAAAGGTACTGCATGGCCTTGGCCGCGCGCTCGGGCGTGTCGAGCAAGCCCTCGCGCTCGGGGTCTTCACCGAGGTCGATGAGGATTTCGCGGTAATTCTCGGGCAGGGAACGGGTCATTGAGCATCCTCGCGGGGCCGTATTATTTAACGTGCCGTCCGCCGTTGACGGTCAGGGTCGTACCCGTCACATAAGGGTTGTCGAGCAGATAGCGCAGGCTCTGATAGATCACTTCGCTGCCGGGCTCGATGCCCAGCGCGGACTTGGCCAGCGCCTTGGCGCGATACGCCGCGTCGTCGTTGGGATTGAACAATAGCAGGGCGGGCGCGATGCCGTTGACCTTGATGGCTGGCGCATAACGCGCGGCGAAGGACAGGGTCAGGCTGTCGAGCCCGGCCTTGCTTGCGCAATAACCGATGTGTTTGCTGCTGCCCTTGCGGGTCACGTCGTCGCTGATGTGGATGATGTCGGCGGGGTTCGAACGCTTGAGCAGATCGGCGCAGTGCAGGTTGATCAGATACGGCGCGAGCATGTGAATGTTGTACATGCGCGTGAAAGCTTCGGCTTCGCTGCCCTCGGTCTCCGCCAGCCATTCCGAGGCGTTGTGCACGACGCCTCGGAGGGTGTCGGTGTGGGTTTTCAGTGTTTCGATAAACGCCAGAATCCCGCTTTCACTGGAGAAGTCCGCGTGCAGGCCGATGGCGCCGAGATCGCGCAGAGTCTGTACGCCCGGTCGTTCAGTGCGGTACGTGAAAATGACCTGATGACCGTCTTCGAGCAAGCGCTGCGCACAATGCAGGCCGACGCGCTGGCCGGCACCGGTGATCAGAATGGGGGCTGCGGGAGTAGTCATGAACGGCTCGCGTCTCTGCATGAGCAAAAACTATAACAGCGACGCGAGCGGTAAGCCTATCGCCGGGCGGCTTCAGCGGTTTAGCGTGGATGGCTCAACGGGCAGTCGGCGCACCGGCGTGCTGTTCAGCCAACTGGCGAGCATCCGGGTCGACAACGGAATAAACAGGTAAACCATCAACGGCGTCAGACACAGCGTACTGATGAATACCCGTGGCAGCAGGCTCATATCCGCGAGCAACGGGCCGAGCACAAAGTTGAACAGTAACGACACCGGAAAGAACGCCAGCCAGATCGCCACGGCCTGTTTCCAGCGCGGTGGCCGCGTGCCCGCAGCACCAAACCAGCCCTCGATGCCGCTGACCCGATGTTCCTTGGGATGCTCGAACAGTTCGCTGCCACGCGCCAGCCACGCAGTACGCGACACCGAGTGCTCCCAGGCATGCAGGGTCGGTTCGTCGGCGAAGCGGAAAATGATCTGGAATTCGTTATCGCCGGGCGGCGGAGCCAGCACGCCGGAGCCGAGATAACCGGGGAAATCAGTGGCCAGCTGTTCGCCTTCGCGCAACCAGCTCATCAGATCCAGATAGCGACCGTCGGCGACACGGCGCGCAACCATCAACGTGACGGGGGAACTAGACATTGTGTATCTCCGTATTACAAGTGCGTCACTCCGGGTAGGAGTTTCGCCAGACGCAGCACCGGGATAGAGGGCTGCGTTTTTCGACAAGCAAGGATTATTCCTGATTTTCGTGATTAGACCAGCGACTTTCGTCGCATTTAACGGCTTGAACCGTCACCGGACATCAGGGTTAGAATGGGATCCAAATTCGCCAACAAGGACGTGCACGCAAGATGGCTGTCATTACCGAGGATAATCCTGCTGCGCTGGCATCCGGCACGTTCGAAAGCACAGACCTGTTTCCCATCCGCGAAGTAGCCCGCCTGACCGGCGTCAATCCGGTGACATTGCGCGCCTGGGAGCGTCGCTACGGTTTGCTTCAACCAACGCGCACTGAAAGTGGGCATCGGCTGTATTCAATGACCGATATCGAGCGTGTGCGCAGCATCGTTGACTGGATCGACCGCGGCGTCGCAGTCAGCAAGGTCGGCAAGATTCTCGCCAAGACCGAGCCATTGAAGGTACTGGCGCACATCATCCCCGACGATCTGGTGCAGTCCGATTACCGGCAATGGCAGGAGCAGGTTCAGCGCGCAGTGAGGTCTTTCGACGACCAGGCGCTGGATCAGGTCTACGGTCAGATCTTCTCTTCTTATTCGCTGCCTGTGGTGTTCCAGGACATCCTGATGCCGCTGTGGCTGCAATTGCTGCAAAGTCAGGACTCGTTCGGACAGACCAGCGAGTGGCTGTTTTACGACGGGTTTCTGCGGGCGCGAGTGTTGCAGCGAATCGTCACGCTGCGTGGCAACCAGCCGCGCAGAGTGATCGTCAGCGCCTTGGCCGGCCAGTGTCGGGAGCTTGAACTGCTGGTCGCCGCGTTGTTTCTGAGCGGCAATGATGCGGGGGTTCGCGTGTTGACCACCGGCCAGCCGTTCGATGAACTCACCCTGGTTTGCGACAAGGTCAAACCCCAGGCGCTGGTGCTGTTTTCCAATCACGCGCCGACCGCGGAGCTGCCCCGACGGCTAAATCGTCTGGCCATGAGCCTGGATTGTCAGTTGCTGCTGGCAGGTGATGCGGCAGATCTGGCGCAGGAAAGCCTGGCGGGATCATCGATTGGATGTCTGGGCAATGAAGGCGCAAGCATGCGTCAGCGCATGACGCAATTTCTCGCCGGTACGCTGGATACTTGAATCTCAGGTGTGCAGGGCAGGGTGGGTCAGACGGTGTTGTTGCAGGATGAACTGGCGCAGGCGCTCGATCTCATCGGTGTCGGTCTGGCTCAGGTCATAGGCGTAAAAGCCGTTCTCGGTTTCACGTTCGAAAGTCCCGCGCAGGGAAATACGCTCATAACCTGAAGGGCTGAACCACAGGGCAAAATGCTTCGCCGCTTTGGTCTTGTTGCGGACTTCCACCAGTACGCCTTTATGCGAAACCTCGTGCACCCACAACGTGCCGGGCTGGCCCTTGGCATTTTCCAGGGCCACCGGCTCGTCCAGCACCAGCCGCCAAGGTCGCACCATCGGGCCGTCTTCGAAAATGCTCGGTACACCCAGGCGCAAATGCAGTGCATGGAATTCGTCTTCCACCAAGTGCAGCGGGAAGGTCATCTGTTGGTTTTCGAAGCTGGCCTGGATGGTGACTTGCTCATGGGCCGCGAGGCGGGTGAGCAAATCACGAATCTGCGATCCGCCGTTAACCAGCAGGCTCGACGTCGCATCCCGCACGTTCAGTTGCGGGTTGTGTTGCATGGTCTGGATGAAATCCAGCTCATCCTGGGTCAGGAGTGCGTCGCGCTGCATGGCCAACTCGAAAGAAATAGTTACAAAGTCATTGGTGATTGTAGTTAATGACAATTAGTTCGCAGTTTTGTTTGCGCCGTTCGTCGTTTTCAGTGCCGCCAGTTCCGTCTGGAGCGCGGCGACCTGAGCTTCGAGCTGCGCAACGCGCTGCTGAGCCTTGACCTGAACGGTGACATCTTTCTGCACGCCGACGAAATAGGTATTGCCGTCGTCCGCGTTTTTTACCATCGAAAGCGACAACTCGTTCCAGAAGGGTGTTCCGTCCTTGCGGTAGTTGCGCAAAATCTCGCGGCAGGCGCCGCCGTTTTTCAGGACTTCGCGCAAGACTTTCAGCCCTGGCTGATCTCGATCACCGGCCTGCAGAAACCGGCAGTCCTGATAGAGGATTTCCTCACTGCTGTAGCCGGTGAGGCGCTCGAAGGCCGGGTTCACATAGATCAGAATGGTGTCCTGGTCGCCTTCCTTCTCGGCCACTACGATTCCGTCGTTCGACGCGTCCACCACCATTTGCAGCAAAGTCGCATTAATCATCATTGAATCCATTCAAGGGTATCGACGGCTGGCATTCTAGAAGATCAACCGGCGCTGTCTACTGGCCATTAGCGCTGATTGAGAGCCAATCGCAGCGTTGCACTCGCGACTGTTACTATCGGCGCTCTTTTTTTCAGTTTCAGGATCAGATTGATGAAAGTCGCCATCCTCTCCGGTTCGGTCTACGGCACGGCCGAAGAAGTCGCTCGCCATGCCCAAAACCTGTTGCAAGCCGCCGGTTTTGAAACCTTCTACAACTCGCGCGCCAGCCTTGCCGATTTGCAGGCGTTTGGCCCGCAAGCGGTCCTCGCCGTGACCTCGACAACTGGCATGGGCGAACTGCCCGATAACCTGCAACCGCTGTACTCGACCATCCGCGATCAATTGCCCGCTGCATGGCGCGGTCTGCCCGGCGCAGTCATTGGCCTCGGCGACGCCAGCTACGGCGACACCTTTTGCGGTGGCGGTGAGCAGATACGTGAACTGTTCGCCGAGCTGGGTGTGCACGAAGTGCTGGACATGCTGCGCCTCGACGCCAGCGAAAGCGTGACCCCGGAAATCGATGCCGAGCCATGGCTGGAACAGTTGATCGAAGCGCTCAAAGCCTGAGCCGTGCGGCTTTATTGGCGTCGACGCGTTGACATGGATCCAGGCTGTTTGCGTAGCTGACTCGTTCAGTCATCAAGCTGGCTGCCAATGCAACTACGCGAACGCTGGCACCTGACTAGACTGCTGACACATGCAAAAAACAATAAGAACGCAGAGGTGCATACAGTGAGCGTAGCCCCCGTCCAGTCGTCAATTAATGTCAAAGACCAAGTCAGCGCCGCCGAGTGGCAGACCCGTGTGGATCTGGCTGCCTGTTATCGTCTGGTCGCGCAGCACGGCTGGGACGATCTGATCTTCACCCATATTTCCGCGAAGGTACCCGGCACCGAAGATTTCCTGATCAACCCGTTCGGGCTGATGTTCCATGAGATCACCGCGTCGAGCCTGGTCAAGGTCGATCAGGCCGGCAACAAGCTTATGGATAGCCCTTACGAAATCAACCCCGCCGGTTACACCATTCACAGTGCCGTGCATGAAGTGCGTCACGACGTGGTATGCGTGTTGCACACCCACACAGCATCTGGCGTCGCAGTATCGGCGCAGAAGCAGGGCGTGTTACCGATCAGCCAGCAATCGTTGTTCGTCCTCTCGAGCCTTGGCTATCACGCCTACGAAGGCGTGGCGCTGAATCACGAAGAAAAAGCTCGCCTGCAGGCCGACCTCGGCGAGAGCAATTTCCTGATGCTGCACAACCACGGTCTGCTGACCTGTGGCGGCACCATCGCTGACACGTTTCTGATGATGTTCACCTTCCAGCGCGCCTGCGACATTCAGGTCATGGCGCAGACCGGCGGCGCTGAACTGATCGCCATCGAACCGCAGATTCTGGCCGGCGCCAAAGCGATGATCGCCGGCGTGACCAAGAGTGCTCAAGGCATGGGGGGCGCGCTGGCCTGGCCGGCGTTGCTGCGCAAACTCGATCAACAAGACGCGGGTTATAAACTCTAATGCCTCTCGCCGAGATCCCTCTGAGCGCCTGGCGCAAGCGCGGCCAGACGTTTGTCTTCGGCGGTCAGTCGATCCGTTACTGGAGCGCCGGGCAGGGTGAGCCGCTGCTGCTGATCCATGGTTTTCCGACCGCCAGTTGGGATTGGCATTATCTGTGGCAGCCGTTGGCGCAGCGCTATCGGGTCATCGCCTGCGACATGCTCGGTTTCGGCGACTCGGCCAAACCGCTGAACCACGCCTATAGCCTGCTCGAACAGGCGGACCTGCAACAGGCATTGCTCGCGCATTTGCAGGTCGAAGAGTCGGTGCACATTCTGGCTCACGACTATGGCGACAGCGTCGCCCAGGAACTGCTCGCCCGGCATTACGAAGGACTGATCGAAGTCGCCAGTTGTGTGTTCCTCAACGGCGGCTTGTTCCCGGAAACCCACCGGCCATTGTTGGCGCAAAAACTGTTGCTTAGCCCGTTGGGCTGGATGATCGGCCGGGCCTTTACTCGCGATGCGCTGGTGAAAAGTTTCCGCCAGATATTCGGCCCGAACACTCGGCCGAGTGAAAGCGAAATGGATGATTTCTGGAGCCTGGTCGAGAGCAATCGCGGGCCGCGGATCATGCACAAGCTGATCGGCTATATTCCCGAACGCCGGGTGCAGCGTGATCGCTGGGTCGCGGCGATGCAGCGGGGCGACGTGCCGTTGCGCGTGATTGATGGCGAAGTCGATCCGATCTCCGGTGTGCACATGGTCGAGCGCTATCGCCAGCTGATTGCCGATGCAGATATCGTGTTGTTGCCGGGCATCGGTCACTATCCGCAAACCGAGGCCCCGGTGCAGGTGCTCAGGCATTATCTGGAATTTCGTGATCAACTGATATTGCCGCCGCGCCGAGTGGCTTGCTCCTGACTGATCATCATCCCTGCGCCTTATCGCGCACCATTCAGCCTCTGCCGTATTCGTTGTGACCCGAAGCATCGTGCCTGACACTCCGGAGCACTGTCCCTCAGGCCTGCTGGAGTTGCCCCGATGAATGAGTCTGTACGTTTCGAAGATAAAGTCGTGATCGTCACCGGAGCTGGCGGCGGTCTGGGCCGGGCCCACGCATTGTTGTTCGCGAAACAGGGCGCCAAAGTGCTGGTCAATGACCTCGGTGGTTCGACCCAGGGCGAGGGCGCCAATGCTTCGGCTGCCGATCGGGTCGTTGCAGAGATTCGCGAAGCTGGCGGCATCGCTGAAGCCAACCACGACTCGGTCACCGACGGCGACAAACTCGTACAGAACGCGCTGGATGTGTTCGGCCGTGTCGATGTGGTGGTCAACAACGCCGGAATCTTGCGCGACAAGAGCTTCCACAAGATGGACGACGCGGACTGGGATCTGGTCTATCGCGTTCACGTCCAAGGCGCCTACAAAGTTACCCGCGCCGCGTGGCCGCACATGCGCGAGCAAAATTATGGCCGGGTGATCTTCACGGCTTCCACTTCAGGCATCTACGGCAACTTCGGCCAGTCAAACTACGGCATGGCCAAGCTGGGTCTGTACGGCTTGACCCGTACGCTGGCCATCGAAGGTCGCAAGAACAACATTCTGGTCAACGCCATCGCCCCAACCGGCGGCACACGCATGACCGAAGGCCTGATCCCGCCGCAAGTCTTCGAGCAACTGAAACCGGAACTGGTCAGCCCGCTGGTGGTGTATCTGGCCAGTGAACAGTGCCAAGAGACTTCTGGGTTATTTGAAGTCGGCGGCGGCTGGATGGGCAAAGTGCGCTGGGAGCGCAGCCTCGGCGCCGGATTCGATCCGCGCGCAGGTTTCAGCCCGGAAGATGTCGCCGCGCACTGGCAGCAGATTTGCGATTTCGAAGGCGCTGCGCATCCGAAAGACAACATTGAAGCGCTGAAGGAAATGATGGCGAATTTGCAGAAGTATTCGTTGTAGGGGCGCACGGCCACCAAACGCGGGTTTGGTGGCCGATTGGCCGATCAGGAATATTTGTTTTCGAGCATGAACGATGGAGGCGTCCAGTTCGGTCCTTTAACCGCCAGACCACTCTCACCGATAGCCAGCACGCGTGCGGCGAATAGTCGAGAGTAAGCGTTTTCCAATGTACCGTAGCCTTTGAGCAAGTCCGGGTTATAGCGTCTGATCATCATGTCCAGGAGCGGATTGGGCTTGGTCAATGCGAACACAGCAACGATGTCATCCAGAGATTCGTTTTTGACAATCTGTTCAACCGCGCTCATTTCCACATCTCCTTCAACAGTTGCTGATAATCGCGTTCGTCCTGTTCTGCTTCGGCGGCCAGTGCTTCCGGTGTGTAAAGCAGCGAAGCATCATCCGCCAGTTGAAAGTCTTCCAATGTTGCTGTGTGCACGTTGTTCCACACTGGTGAGTCCGGATCAGGTCGCTCGGTATCTCCGTACCCCAAGGCTCTGAATCTTTCGAACTCCCTCAGCTCATGAGTGTAGAAGCGCTTATCTGTATCCGTCGCTTCAAGCTCGCCACGAACAATTCTTTCAAGGCGATCGATCATTACTTTATTGGCGGCTGATGCCGAGAACTTGGAAATATGCAGTTTCACGATATTTTCCCCTTCTGATGTAGCCATAGCTGTAGTCCAATTCAGGTTTAGAGTCGGGCCACCCGTTTCATTCGGGTTGAATGGTCGGCCGCTGTGTTCGCCGTTTTCACTCCCTCCTTCATACGTACCGCTAAACACCACATAAAGCGGCTCAATCCCCGAGTCATCGGGGAACACAATGATGAATCGTTCCCAACCCTCGACCAGAATCGGATGCAGATCCAGTCGCCCTTCAACCGGAACTATCGGTGCGCCGGAGTACGGCGGCGACTCGGTTTCAACCATTGGCGACTCAGTAGAGCTATCACCCGGTGAGATGGTGGGTGTCCAGGTGAGAAAATCCGTGGGCGAATCCGGCAGTGCTATCTCGTAAACATCATTCAGCAAGTCATACGCTGCATTGAGAACAAGCACACTCGAGCGAACATGGAAGTCGTCGGCCGATATAACGAACACTTCCGTGCCAGCACCTTGCGGTCGCACGCCCAAGCCTACGGGCATCTCCAGTGTGCCTTGTCGGTCTGCTATTTCGCGCAATGTCTGCGAAGACTCCGATGACAGCTCGGAAAATGGAACGCTCATGGCAAACCGCTCGCCGTTGCCCAGACGGGACGGCATCAGCAGCGCCGCGAAACCAATCAGTACCGGGCCGCCGAACAGTGCGGCGCCCGTCGCTTTCACCGTCAGTAAACCGGCTCGCAGTGCATTGAGAATTGCGGATGATGTCGCCGGGGGAAGACGAATGGCTGTCGAAGCAAAGGAGAAATGCGGACTGGTGGAAGCCGCTACTCCTGACGCCGGGTAAACACGTTGCATCTCCGGCGAACGGCCCTCCCGCTCTCGTATCGCCTCAATGCGCTGTTCCATGTCTGCTTGAAGACGAGCCTGCTCGGCGGCCAACTCCCGTGCGGCTGTTTCAGCTATGGCTTGTGCTTCAGCCAAGGCGATCTTCAATGCCGTAATCCGCGCTCTTTCCTGAACTTCAGCTTCAGCATTGATTCGGGCAACTTCGGCAGCCAGGCGAGCCTGTTCAGCATCCCGGTGTTGTTTTTCTGCGAGCGCGGCCAGCCTTGCCTGTTCCCGCGCCCGGACTTGTTCCTGCTCGCGGCGTATTGCCTCGGCAAGTTCTCGCTGACGTTGTTGTTCGGCTGCGATCCGCGCACGTTCTGCGGCCAAGCGCTGGGCTTCTTGCGCAGCGGCAGCCGCTTGCGCCTGATCATTGGCCAGCACGGCGGACAGCCAGTTCTGCACGTTGATTTGTTGTTGATTGAGCAACTGGACAGTCTGGTTTAGAAGCCTCGCTTCATGAGCTGCCCTATAGGACTGACTCCATAGCTCTCGCACGGCCGGACCTGCGTGGTTCATTCGCCGGATAGCCGAGGCCTGGTTCAGAAAATCATTGAAGTTTTTACCCAGCGGATCGCTTCCGAAAAAACGGTTGGCAACGGCGGTCTGCTCGTGAAGTTCAGCGGATTTGCGTTGAATAAGCGTATTTCGGACATCCAGTTCGCGGACTATTGCTGCCGCTGGCGGTAGAGGGTTCGTTGCCCCCTGTCAGCCGTGCGGCTGCGAGTTCATTCTCAATGGATTGCGGTAACAAATTGGACTTTGCGTTGAACTCTTGTTCCAGGGCGACTTGAGTTTCGTACATTAATTCGCGGGTTTTATGGTTGGCGCCTGCCGGCCCAAACATGCCGCTATAGGAATAGCCCTGATTACTTTCCTGGAAGGGGTCGTAATGATCTGGAGCGGGTGCATTAATGCGTGTTTCATCAAGTAACAAGGGGGGAGGTCTCTGCATATTCATGTCCTTTTGAATTGCGTGGTAACTCGCTGAAACGCTAGCACGGGCGATAGTGACGTCCGTGTCGCCAGCGCATGTTTGAGGTTTTCAAGTTACATCAAAATTGCTGTTACAAAATCTGAGAAACCCGTAAGTAACACGGTGTTGTTTTGACAGGTTTTTCGCAGGCTGAAAGCAAAACAGAGAGAATTCTTCTGCGTAACAGGAAAGGTCCGACGTCTTTCTCGGAAAGAGTTCATAGATCGTGGGAATGACTTTTTAAACAGCCATAAAAAAGGCCGCTGCAAACGCAGCGGCCAAATAAGACGTTGGATCAAGGAGCTACAAATCAACGTCAGTGAACACCGGGTGAGAATAAGCGTATGAGTCTGAAGGAAAAACCCCAAATGCGGACATGCACTGTTACGGGGCATGTAACAGTGGGCTCATCATCCGCCGCACTGATCATGGTTCATCCAGCGGATTCATGGACGGCGCAAAGCCCCGTTTCGAGCGGGTATTCATCCTTTCGAGCGACAATACGAATACCTCCTTGGTGCGCTTATCGTCCCCGGCGCGGGGCAGTAGGGTGAGGCCTTCTGTCACTCACCGGGGAAGACGCATGACAAAAACAACAATGCGCGCCATCTTCACACCGCAGGCGCTGGCCGCCGCGGTGGCTTTGGGTTGCTGTGCCCAGGCGCACGCGGTCGCTTTCAACATCGGCGAAATCGAAGGCACGTTCGACTCGTCGCTGTCGGTTGGCGCGAGTTGGGGCATGCGCGATGCCGACAAGTCGCTGGTGGGCACGGTCAATGGCGGTACCGGGCAATCCTCGACCGGTGATGACGGGCGCCTGAACTTCAAGAAGGGCGAAACCTTTTCCAAGATCTTCAAAGGCATCCACGACCTAGAACTGAAGTACGGCGACACCGGTGTGTTCGTGCGTGGCAAGTACTGGTACGACTTCGAACTCAAGGATGAAGACCGCGAGTTCAAGCAGATCAGCGACCAGGGCCGCAAGGAAGGCGCCAAATCCTCCGGCGCGCAGATTCTCGATGCATTCGTCTATCACAATTATTCGATCGCCGACCTGCCCGGCACCGTGCGCGCGGGCAAGCAGGTGGTGAGCTGGGGCGAAAGTACTTTCATCGGCAACTCGATCAACAGCATTAACCCGATCGACGTCTCGGCGTTCCGCCGGCCCGGTGCCGAAATCAAGGAAGGCCTGATTCCGGTGAACATGCTGTTCGCCTCCCAAGGCCTGACCGATCAACTCACCGTCGAAGGTTTCTACCAACTGGAATGGGATCAGACCGTTCTCGACAACTGCGGGACGTTCTTCGGCGGCGATGTAGCGGCGGACGGCTGCAATAGCGGTTACACCGTTGGTAACCCTGCGATTGCGCCGCTGGTGCCGTTGACCACGGCCTTCGGTCAAGGCATTCAGGTGACTCGCGAAGGCGTAGTGATCCCGCGTGGTGGCGACCGCGATGCGCGGGATTCCGGGCAGTGGGGCACGGCGTTGCGCTGGCTCGGCGATGACACCGAATATGGCCTGTACTTCATGAACTACCACAGCCGCACGCCGACTGTCGGCACGACGACCGCCGGGCTGTCGACACTGGCAGCGTTGCCGGCGATGGTCGGGATAACCAACGGCCTGGCGCCCGGCAGCGGCTCGGGCCTGGCACAAAGCGTGATGCTCGGACGCGGCCAGTACTACCTAGAATACCCGGAAGACATTCGTCTCTACGGCGCCAGTTTCTCCACCACATTGCCCACCGGCACCGCATGGACCGGCGAGATCAGCTACCGCCCCAACGCGCCCGTGCAGCTCAGCACCAACGACCTGACCCTGTCGCTGCTCAACCCGATTGCCGGCGGCGCTGCCTCGCCAATCGCCACCACCCCGGGGGCGGACAACAAGGGCTACCGGCGCAAGGAAGTCACGCAGATCCAGAGCACCCTCACGCACTTCTTTGATCAGGTACTCGGCGCTCAGCGTCTGACGCTGGTCGGCGAGGCAGCGGTGGTGCGGGTCGGTGGTCTGGAGTCGCGCGACAAGCTGCGTTACGGCCGCGACTCGGTCTACGGCCAATACGGTTTCGGCGGTGACAGGGACGGTTTCGTCACCTCGACTTCATGGGGCTATCGCGGCCGCGCCATTCTCGATTACGCCAACGTGATCGGCGGAATCAACCTCAAGCCCAACCTGTCCTGGTCGCATGACGTCGCCGGTTATGGCCCCAACGGTTTGTTCAACGAAGGCGCCAAGGCAATCAGCGTCGGGGTCGATGCCGATTACCGCAACACCTACACCGCGAGCCTCAGCTACACCGACTTTTTCGGTGGCGATTACAACGTCCTCGAAGATCGTGACTTCGTGGCCCTGAGCTTCGGCGTGAACTTCTGATCTGCCCGAGAAGGATGAAAGCAATGCGCAAATTGATTCTGCAATGCGGCGTGCTGGCCCTGAGTTTGCTGGCCGCCAATGTGATGGCGGCGGTGTCGCCGGATGAAGCCAACAAACTTGGCACCAGCCTCACTCCGCTCGGCGCCGAGAAGGCCGGCAACGCCGACGGTTCGATTCCGGCGTGGACCGGCGGCATCGCGAAAAACGCCGCAGCGGTGGACAGTAAAGGCTTCCTCGGCGACCCGTTCGCCAGCGAAAAACCGTTGTTCACCATCACCGCCGCCAACGTCGACAAATACAAAAACAAGCTGTCCGAAGGTCAGGTGGCGATGTTCAAGCGCTATCCGGAGACCTACAAGATTCCGGTTTACACCACCCATCGAACCGTGGCCGCGCCGGCGGAAATCTACGAATCGGCCAAGCGCAGTGCGCTCAATGTCACGACGATCAACGACGGCAACGGCCTGGCCAATTTCACTGGCAATCGCTACTACGCTTTTCCGATTCCGAAGAACGGCGTCGAGGTGTTGTGGAACCACATCACCCGTTACCACGGCGGCAACGTCAAACGCATCATCACGCAAGTCACCCCGCAGACCAATGGCAGCTACACGCCGATCCGCTTCGAAGAAGAGATCGCCGTGCCGCAACTGATGAAGGATATCGATGCGGAAAAAGCCGCCAACGTGCTGACCTTTTTCAAGCAGTCGGTAACCGCGCCGGCGCGGCTGGCGGGCAACGTGCTGCTGGTGCATGAAACCCTCGATCAGGTGAAAGAACCGCGCCTGGCGTGGATCTACAACGCCGGCCAGCGCCGGGTGCGTCGCGCGCCGCAAGTGGCCTATGACGGACCGGGCACCGCCGCAGACGGCCTGCGCACTTCGGACAACTTCGACATGTTCTCCGGTGCGCCTGATCGCTACGACTGGAAGTTGATCGGCAAGAAGGAAATGTACATTCCCTACAACAGCTACAAGCTCGATTCGCCGAAGCTCAAGTACGACGACATCGTCAAGGCCGGGCACATCAATCAGGATCTGACTCGTTATGAACTGCACCGGGTCTGGGAAGTAGTCGGTACGGTCAAACCGAACGAGCGGCATATCTACGCCAAGCGTCACATGTACATCGATGAAGACAGTTGGCAGGTGGCGCTGGCCGACCATTACGACGGTCGCGGGCAACTCTGGCGCGTCGCAGAAGGTCATGCCCAGTATTACTACGATCAGCAGGCGCAGGCCTACACCCTCGAAGCGCTCTACGACATCATTGCCGGTCGCTACATCGCGCTGGGTATGAAAAACGAAGAGAAGCACAGCTACGAATTCGGTTTCGAAGCCAAGTCTGCGGACTACACCCCGTCGGCCCTGCGCGCCGAAGGCGTTCGGTAAGTTTTGCGATACATACGCAAGGCAGAAGGCGACCGCTCGGTCGCCTTTTTTATGGGCGTCAATCAGCGCGCTGAATACTCGTCAACAAGCGTCCGGCAGAGGACTAGGGTTAGCGCACAACGATAAAAAGGCGCACCCGATGACCGCCATGCAGCCCACTGTGGATCGCCGAGGATTTTTCCCCAGGCTTTCTCCCCATCATTTGCTGCGTCCGCGTTTGAGTGCTGCACTGCTTGAATCGTCGGCGCGGGTCAGGCTGATTTGCGCCCCGCCCGGCAGCGGCAAAACCGCATTGCTGACCGAGTGCCTGTTGCAGGCGCCCCCGGATTGCACGGTGCACTGGATGCCTCTGGCTGGTGCGACAATCAGCGCCAGTGAATTCTCTCGGCAGTTGGCATCTGCGCTGGGTCTGCCCGAGACGGATGAAGCTGGACTGATCGCATCACTGGCGCGCTGGGCGGTGCCAACCTGGTTGTTCATCGATGATTTTTGTCGCCTGCCAGATGCGCCAGTGGATGCCTTGCTGGATCGCTTGCTGGCGGTCAGTAGTCCGGCACTGACCTGGTGGCTAGGCTCGCGTCGGCGCCCGCAATGCAATTGGCCGCGGTTGCTACTCGACGATGAGTTGTACGAGTGCGAAGGCGCGGCGCTGGCGCTTACCCGAAGCGAGATCATCCAGGTGCTGCAGCATTTGCCGGCAGAGCAGGCCGACAGCGTGGCGGCGCGGATCATGCAGCGCACGGATGGCTGGTGTGCGGGGGTGCGCATGGCCCTGCTGCAAAAGTGCGACTGGTCGCAAAAAAGCCTGCCGCAACAGCGCGTGGATACGTTGCTCGATTATCTGCATCACGAATTGTTCAGCTCGCTTACGCCAGAACTGGCGGAGGCCTGGCGGGTGCTGGCGCACTTGCCGCGTTTCAATGCCGGGCTATGCGATCACCTGTTCGGCGCCTCGGAGGGCGCGCAATTGCTGCGTACGTTGCAAGCACTTGGCTGTTTCATCGAACCGTGGCGAGACTCGACCGAGTGGCTGGAGATTTTCCCGCCGCTCTCGCGCTTGATGCGCGACGAGCAGTGGCCAACAGGACGTTCCTGGCATCGCCGGGCGTGTCAGTGGTTTTCTGCTGAGCAGGACTGGAAATCGGCATTCGAACAGGCGCTGCTGGCCGATGAGTACGAAATGGCGATCAGTCTGTTGCAGCATTTCAGTTTTGAGCAGTTGTTCGAGGAACACACCGTCGTGCTCCTGCTGCGACTGCATGAACAACAGGGCGAAGCGCTGATGCTTGGCTCGCCGCAACTGATCGGCCTGGTGACCGCCGCACTGTTGTTTGCCGGACGATTTGAGCAGGCCGGCATCTGGATCGAGCATTTTGCGCGGTTCCTGCCGCAGCCATCGGCCACCCTTCAACAGCAGTTGATTGCCCGCTGGCAGACCCAGCAGGGCTGGTTATTGCATTTGCAGGGCCGCATGCAGTCGGCCGGTGAGCATTTTCTGCAAGCCCTGGCGGTACTCGCCGCGGATGCCTGGCCGGCGCGGTTGTTGTGTCTGTCGGGACAGACCCAGCAGGCGTTGCTTCGCGGTGAGTTGGAACAGGCGCTGGCAATCAATCGCGAAGCCTTGTGCCTGGCTCGCGCCCAGGGCTCCTTGCTGTTCGAGGGCTTGCTGGAACTCGATCATGCGCAATTGCTCGAACAGCGCGGAACACCCGGGCGGGCCGAAGCGTTGTTGGCGAACATCCACGAGCTGCTGTGCCAGCAGGCCGATCCACCGACGCCGTTGCTCGGCCGTATCGCCCTGCGACGCGGACGTCTGGCGTTGACGATGGGCCAGCAGGAACGCGCGGCTGAATTTTTTCAGTCCGGGCTCGACGACTGTCTGCGCAGCCACGATAAGCGCGTGCTGTACGGCTACCTCGGACAGGCGCAACTCGCCGCCAACCGCAGCGATTTTGCCTTGGCTTTCGTGCGGTTGCGCGATGCCGAACGACTGATGCAGCAACGCCAGATTCCGGACACGGTCTACCGGGGCGTGCTGTTACAGGTCAGCAGTCATTTCTGGTTGCAACAAGGTCGCGCCGGGCTGGCGTGCGAAGCATTGCGACGGGTGCTCAAGCATTATCAGAAGCCCGACGCTCGACAGGCGCCTCCGGCGACACTGGATTTGATTGCCCGACTCGAGTATTTGCTGATTCTCGGCAGCGTTCGCGGCGAAATGTCTGCGAATGAAGGCCTGAGAATGCTTCATTCGCTGATGGAAAAAGCGCAGGCCAGCGGCATGCAGGCGCTGGCCACCGAACTGCAACTGGCCTGCGCCGAAGTGCTCTGGCTCGATGGCCGCAAACAGCAGGCGCTGGAGACCCTGAATGAGGGCTGTCGTCGCGCCGAACGTGTGCAGGCGCCGCAACTCTTGCACGAGTTGGGCCTGCGCCAGCCGCAGCTGATGGAGGCGGCGAGGCAATCGCCGGGTGTAGAGGATGTTATCGCAACGCCTCAGGTGCATTCGCTCAGTCAACGCGAACTGCAAGTGCTGCGGCTGATCGCCGGCGGCAACTCCAATCAGCAGATTGCCGATACCTTGTTCATCTCGTTGCATACCGTGAAGACCCATGCCCGACGCATTCACGGCAAGCTGGGGGTCGAGCGTCGCACACAAGCTGTGGCGAGAGCCAAGTCGCTCGGCCTGTGTGGATGATCAACCGCTGGCGATCAGTTCTGCTCCTCGCTTGCAGGTTGATAACCCATCCGCCAGCTCACGGCCTGCGTCGCAGCCAATAACCGCTGCGCCGCCGGGCCGTTTTCGTCGGCATGAAACAGCGAAGTCGGGCCAACGATGGTCAACACCGCAGCCACCTGACCGACCGCGTTGAACACTGGCGCCGACAAGGCATCCACCCCCGGCATCAGCAAACCGTGCACATGATGCAGACCGCGTTCGCGGATCTGTTCGCACAAGTTTATGTAGACCTGTTCGTCGGCCAGCGGATGCGCGCCCACGGCGACTTCCCGTTCACGTAGTTCATCGGTTTCCCGATGCGGCAGAAAAGCGCTGAACACCAGACCGGTCGATGAACTGAGCAGCGGCAGCACCGACCCCAGTTGCGTAACGACAGTGACCGCGCGCACCGCCGGTTCGATGTGCACCACGGTCGCACCTTGATTGCCCCACACCGCGAGGAAGCAGGTCTCGTTGAGTTCGTCGCGCAATTCGGACAGGGGCAGGGCGGCGACTTTCAGCACGTCCATACTGTTGAGTGCGGCCAGGCCCACGCGCAAAGCTTCACGACCCAGACCGTAATGGTTGGTAGCGGCGTTCTGTTCGGCGAAACCGCTGGCGATCAACGCCTGTAGATAGCGATGCACTTTGCTCGCGGGCATCTGCACGTGTTCGGCCAGACGCGACAGCGAAGTCGAGGGCGACAACTCGGCTAAAGCCTTGAGGATGTCGGTGCCGACTTCGGCCGAGCGCACTTTCTGTTTGCCGTTGCTGTCGCTGGTTTTTTCCATGGTGCTGCCGTGTCCCGGAACGAATGGGCGTCTTTATAGCTTGACGCTGGATAGCGAGCAAATTACGTTATGCGTAATCGAATTACGATAAAAATAACCCCGGCGTGCCAAGACCTCTGTTCCAGAGCGTTCGGCCATGCCGACTCCCTGTTCAGGAGGCTCCATGAACTCCGATTCAACGGCTTATCAGTCCGGCTTCGGCAACGAATTCAGCTCTGAAGCGCTGCCCGGCGCACTGCCGGTCGGCCAGAACTCTCCGCAAAAAGCCCCGTACGGTCTGTACACCGAACTGTTCTCCGGCACCGCGTTCACCATGCCCCGCAGCGAATCGCGGCGCACCTGGATGTACCGGATTCAGCCATCGGCCAATCACCCGGCATTCGTCAAACTGGAGCGGCAACTGGCCGGCGGGCCGTTGGGTGAAGTGACCCCCAATCGCCTGCGCTGGAATCCGCTGGAGATCCCGGCAGAGCCGACCGATTTCATCGACGGACTGGTCAGCATGGTCGCCAATTCCGGCGCCGATAAGCCGTCCGGGATCAGCATCTACAACTACTGCGCCAACCGTTCGATGGAGCGGGTGTTCTTCAACGCCGACGGCGAAATGCTGCTGGTGCCGCAAATGGGGCGGCTGCGCATTGCCACTGAACTTGGTGTGCTGGAAGTCGAACCGCTGGAAATCGCCGTGCTGCCGCGCGGGCTGAAATTCCGCGTCGAACTGCTGGATGCGCAAGCCCGCGGTTACATTGCCGAAAACCACGGCGCGCCGCTGCGCCTGCCGGATCTGGGGCCGATCGGCAGCAATGGTCTGGCCAACCCGCGTGACTTTCTGACCCCGGTGGCTGCATACGAAAACCTGCAACAGCCGACGACGCTGGTGCAGAAATTCCTCGGCCAGTTGTGGGGCACCGAACTTAATCACTCGCCGTTGAACGTGGTCGCCTGGCACGGTAATAACGTGCCGTACAAATATGATCTGCGCCGCTTCAACACCATCGGTACGGTGAGCTTCGATCACCCGGATCCGTCGATTTTCACCGTGCTGACTTCGCCGACCAGCGTGCACGGTCTGGCCAACCTCGATTTCGTGATCTTCCCGCCGCGCTGGATGGTGGCCGAGAACACCTTCCGTCCACCTTGGTTCCACCGCAACCTTATGAACGAATTCATGGGCCTGATCCAGGGCGAGTACGACGCCAAGGCCGAAGGTTTTGTACCCGGCGGCGCTTCGCTGCACAGCTGCATGAGCGCCCACGGCCCGGACGGCGAGACCTGCACCAAAGCGATCAACGCCGAGCTGAAACCAGCCAAGATCGATAACACCATGGCCTTCATGTTCGAGACCAGCCAAGTGCTACGCCCGAGCCGTTTTGCCCTCGACTGCCCACAACTGCAATCCAGTTACGACGCCTGCTGGGCAACGTTGCCCGCCACGTTCGACCCGACCCGGAGATAACCCATGACTCAGAATTCCATCACCCGCAGCTGGGTTGCTTCGGCCAACGATCACGCCGATTTCCCTTTGCAGAACCTGCCGCTGGGCGTGTTCAGCATTGATGGCGGCGAGCCGCGCAGCGGTGTGGCCATCGGCGACCAGGTGTTCGATCTGCAAGTTGCACTTGAGGCCGGTTTGTTCGACGGTGCTGCGCGCACTGCAGTCGAAGCCACCCGTGGCGGCCAGTTGAATGCATTCTTCGATCTCGGTCGCGAAGCGCGTGTTGCTCTGCGCGAGCGTCTGCTGGAACTGTTCAGCGAAGGCAGCATCCATCGCGGCACCATCGAAGCGCAAGGCGCAAAACTGCTGCCGCTGGCAGCTGATTGCCAGATGCATTTGCCCGCGCGCATCAGCGATTACACCGACTTCTACGTCGGTATCGAACATGCGCAGAACGTCGGCAAACTGTTCCGCCCGGATAACCCGCTGCTGCCGAACTACAAACACGTACCGATCGGGTATCACGGTCGCGCGTCCACCGTTCGACCGTCCGGCACCGATGTGCGTCGCCCGAAAGGCCAGACCCTGCCGGCCGGTGCTAGCGAGCCGGTTTTCGGCCCGTGTGCGCGGCTGGACTATGAGCTGGAGCTGGGGATCTGGATCGGTCAGGGCAACGAGATGGGCGATTCGATTGCCATCGGTGATGCGGCCGAACACATCGCCGGTTTCTGTCTGCTTAACGACTGGTCGGCGCGCGACATTCAGGCTTGGGAATATCAGCCGCTGGGTCCGTTCTTGTCCAAGAGCTTCATCACCAGCGTCTCGCCGTGGGTGGTGACTGCCGAAGCGCTGGAGCCATTCCGCGCGGCACAACCGGCGCGTCCGGAAGGTGATCCGCAGCCGCTACCGTACTTGTTCGACAAACGCGATCAGGATGGCGGCGCGTTCGACATCGAACTGGAAGTGCTGCTGCTCACCGAAACCATGCGTGAACAGAATCTGCCGGCGCATCGCCTGACCCTGAGCAACACCCGCTACATGTACTGGACTGTCGCGCAAATGGTCGCGCATCACAGCGTTAACGGTTGCCAGTTGCAAGCCGGTGATCTGTTTGGTTCGGGCACTTTGTCCGGGCCGCAAAACGGTCAGTTCGGCAGCCTGCTGGAAATCACCGAGGGCGGTAAAAAGCCGATCGAACTGGCTTCCGGCGAAGTGCGTAAATTCCTTGAAGACGGCGACGAAATCATCCTGCGCGCGCGTTGCGCCCGTGACGGATTTGCCTCCATCGGCTTCGGCGAGTGCCGCGGCAAAGTGCTCGCGGCGCGGTAAGGGGAGCGGGTCATGGATCTCTACACTTACTACCGATCGACCTCGTCGTACCGGGTGCGCATCGCGTTGGCGCTGAAGGGCCTGGATTACCAGGCGCTGCCGGTCAATCTGATCGCGCCAACCGGTGGCGAACATCGGCAACCGGCGTATCTGGCGATCAATCCGCAGGGCCGGGTGCCGGCGCTGCGCACGGAAGAGGGCGCGTTGCTGATTCAGTCGCCGGCAATCATCGAATACCTGGAAGAACGTTATCCACAGGTGCCGCTGCTGCCGGTCGATCTCGTCGCACGCGCGCAGGTGCGCGGTGTGGCGGCGGTGATCGGTTGCGATGTGCATCCGCTGCACAACGTCAGCGTGCTCAATCGCCTGCGTCAGTCGGGGCATGACGAACCGCAGGTGGTGGAGTGGATCGGGCACTGGATCAGTCAAGGCTTGGCGACGGTCGAGCAGTTGATCGGTGATAGCGGTTTCTGTTTCGGCGAGTGGCCGTGCGTGGCGGATGTGTATCTGATTCCGCAGTTGTATGCGGCGGAGCGTTTCAATATTTCGCTCGAAGCTTATCCACGGATTCGTCGGGTTGCTGCGCTGGCCGCGGAACATCCGGCGTTCATCACGGCCCACCCGGCGAATCAGCCAGATACACCTTAACGCCACACCGCAAAATCTGTGGGAATCCAATTTCCCACAGGATCACCGCCGCACAAAAAACCATAAAAACAAAACAGGTACCTTGCGATGCACAACCAGATTGCCAGCTTCCGGGCGGCACTCGACGCCCGTCCTGTGTCCCGATATCAGTGGTTACTGTTGATCCTGCTGGCCTTGCTGCTGGTCACCGACGGCTATGACGCGCAAGTGCTCGGCTATGTGGTGCCTGCGTTGGCGCAGGATTGGGGGTTGGAGAAGTCGGCATTCGGCCCGGTATTCAGTGCCAACTTATTGGGGCTGACCATTGGTTCTCTGGTTGTCACGCCGCTGGCCGACCGCTTCGGCGTGCGGCGGATTCTGCTCGCTTGTGTACTGATCTACGCCAGCCTGACCGTGCTCATGGTCTTTGCTAATTCGCTCAATTCGCTGATGATTGCGCGCTTTATCTGCGGGATCGGCATGGGCGGCGCGATGCCCAGCGCCATGGCGTTGATGTCCGAGTATTCACCGCCACGCCTGCGCACGCTGATGGTGACGCTGGCTGCCTGCGGTTTCTCCTTCGGCGGCGCGGCGGGTGGTTTTGTGGCTGCCGGGTTTATCGACCAATTCGGCTGGCAAGCGGTGTTCCTCGCTGGCGGCGTCACGCCGTTGCTGTTGTTCCCGTTTCTCTGGTGGATGCTGCCGGAATCCCTGCCGCGCTTGCTGCGCGATGCGCCGCCCTACACTCGACTGCGCAAAGTCACAGCGCACATGCTGCCGGACTGGCAACCGCCCGCTGCATCGGTCGAACAGAACGAGCGCGAGCAGGGCAGCAAACTGACGGTGGTGGAGTTGTTCCGCAATGGTTATGCGCGGCCGACGTTGCTGATCTGGTCGACGTTTTTTGTCAGCCTGATTCTGCTGTATTTCATGATCAGTTGGTTGCCGTCGCTGCTGCTGGAAAGTGGTTTGAAGCTCAACGAAGCCAATCTGGTGACATCGATGTTTTTGTTCGCCGGCACTTTGGGCGCGATCTGCATGGCCTGGTTTGCCGACCGCTTGAAGCGCAAAGTGCGTTTGCTCTCGGGCGTGCTGGCCGGCGCAGCGCTGTGCACGATTCTGCTCGGACTCAATCACGATAATCCGCGCTATCTGGTGGCCTGCGTGTTCGCCGCCGGGTTCTGCATCATCGGTGGGCAACTGACGCTGAATGCCTTTGCCAGCAACTTTTATCCGGCGCATGTGCGCGCTACCGGTACCGGTTGGGCATTGGGGGTAGGGCGCTTCGGTTCGATTCTCGGGCCGTTGTTTGGCAGCCTGTTGCTGGCGATGCACATTCCGGTCGAGCAGATATTTTTCTTCTGCGCGATTCCGGCGGTGATTGCGGCGTTGCTGATTATTCAGGTGCGTTCGCCCGCAGAGACAACGCTCAATGCACCACTGAATTTGGCGGCAGATGCCCCAGGCGTTCAGTCAGCCGCAGCCGCTGAATCGGGTCGTCGCTGAGCAGCAACGCGTGTTCCAGATCGAAGCGCTCGGCGTTCGGGCAGTCGAGCCGTTGATACAGACTGGCGCGCGCCAGGTAATCGGCAGCGTTGCCGTTGCCCATTTCCAGTACGCGTTCGGCGTCGATCAGCGCCGCGATGTAATCGTCATGGGTCAGATGCAATTGGCGCAGGTTGCGGGACAGACGCTGGAGCATCTGCGACGGCGTCGCAGCCAGCAGATGTTCGGCGTTGAGCTGCAGGTGATGGCCGTATTGGCGTTGCAGCAGTTCCCGGCAATCGTTGGGGTACAAGCGCCGTCCACCGCACGGGTCGAGCAAGTGATCGGCGCCGGGCACCCGCAGCAGGAAATGTCCGGGAAAGTTGACGCCGACCAAGGGGATTTCCAAACCTCGCGCCAGTTCAAGCGCGATCAGCGCCAAGGTCAGTGGCTGACCGCGCCGGGTCTGCAACACCTTGTGCAGCAACGCGGCCTGCGGGCGCAGAGGCGTGAAGTCATCCTGGGCAAATCCCAGATCGTTCATGCGCCGTAACAACGGCTGGGCCAGTTCATTGACCGGCAACATCGGCAAGCCATAACTGACCTTTTGCTGCAACTCCTTGAAGTCTTGCAGCAACGCCTCGGGATCAACGTCTCTGGAGTGCTCGGCAGCCAGCCACAGCGCCGCTTCGAACAGCGCGGGCGGTGAACGGTGCAGGCACTCGAAAAAACGTTGGCGCGGACTCATCGAAATCTCCGGGGAATGCCTCGTTTTAGCCCCGTCTCAGGCATTCGTCCAGTGCTGCGCGGCACCGCCGCCGGGATATGCCGCAACGCTCTGATGATGGGGGCTGCTTATTCCGGTGCGCTCCAGCAATTTTCAGGCGCAAGCCTATACTGGCGACTTACCAGAAGTGATTCGGGAGCCTGCCGATGTTCGCTCTCATGCAAAGCACTCGCCTGGACTCGCTGCACCTCAGCGTTGACCCGGTGTCCGGGTTGAAGGCGGTCATTGCCATCCATAACAGTCGCCTCGGGCCAGCCCTTGGCGGATGCCGTTATCTTGCCTATCCGAATGACGAGTCCGCGGTCGAGGACGCCATCCGCCTGGCCCAGGGCATGAGTTACAAAGCCGCGCTGGCCGGTCTGGAACAAGGTGGCGGTGTCGCGGTGATCGTGCGTCCGGCGCATGTGGAAAACCGCGCCGCGCTGTTCGAAGCGTTCGGGCGCTGCATCGATCAACTCGACGGACGCTACATCACCGCGATCGACAGCGGCACTTCAGTAGCGGACATGGATTGCATCGCGCAGCAAACTCAACATGTCACCAGCACCACCTCTGCCGGCGACCCCGCTCCGCACGCGGCAATGGGCGTATTCGCCGGCATTCGCGCCACGGCGATGGCGCGCCTTGGCAGTGACAATCTCGAAGGTTTGCGCGTGGCGATTCAGGGCCTGGGCAATGTCGGATTTGCGCTGGCCGAACAACTGCATGCTGCCGGGGCCGAGTTGCTGGTCAGCGATATCGACCACGGCAAGGTGCAACTGGCGATGGAGCAACTCAACGCGCATCCGATCGCCAATGACGCTTTACTCAGCACACCGTGCGATATCCTCGCGCCCTGCGGTCTGGGCGGCGTACTCAACAGTCACACGGTCACGCAATTGCGCTGTTCGGCGGTGGCCGGGTCGGCAAACAATCAGCTGACGCATCTGGACGTCGCCGATCAACTCGAGCGGCGCGGCATTCTGTATGCGCCGGATTATGTGATCAATGCCGGTGGCTTGATTTACGTTTCGCTCAAACATCGCGGCGAGGAGCTGGGCACCATCACCGCGCATCTGTCGAAGATAAGCTCGCGGCTGACCGAAGTGTTTGCCCATGCGCAGGCGGAAAAACGTTCGCCGGCGCGGGTGGCGGATGAGTTGGCGGAGAAAGTCCTGTATCGCTGATCTTTTAATGTTGCGGGCATTAAAAAGGCCCTGAGTCTCGCGACTCAGGGCCTGTTCAATTCGGGCATCGATTACTTCGCAGCCTTGGGTGCTTTGGCCGGTTTGCTCGATTCAGCCGGTTCAGCAGCATCTGCCACTTCAACAACTTCGACAGGTGCATTGATCAGCTCCGACAACGCATCGGGCTGGCTCTTGAACGCTCTGGCGAACACATCGCGGTTCTTCGCCATGAAGATCCCGACTTCTTCCACTTGCTTCTCACTCAACGACGGAACGGCTTTTTCCAGCACTTCAGCCAGCAATTCGGCGAGTTCGAGCATTTTGTCATGACGGTCAGCTTCGGCTTTATCCATGAACAAGCGCTCCAGATCTCGGCTGCTGCGGTATACCACTTCGACGGCCATTCACCACCTCACATGCCTTCATTAAGTTGTCTTAGCGACTACTGTATCTATATACAGCGAAAAGGATAAGCGAATCCCTGCGCTTTGGGTAGTGGCTTTTTAATGTAGACCGGATTTGGGCTTTGTCAGCCCGCAATTGCTGGCGAGGTGCGACCAAACGCCACGGCGCAGGTTTTATGGCGGGTCGCCATGATGCGTGGCCTTATTTCTGCATGAACACAATCGCGTGCAGAAAACCGTCACGTCCAACCTGCATCATCCGCTCGCATCGGGCTAAGGAAACATCATCGTGAAAATCAACTGGGCCGAGAGACTGCGGCAAAACGTGCATCAACTCGCGGAGTCGCTGGGCAACCTGTTCGTTGAGACCTTCCACTACCTGGCGCTGTTCGCCATCGGTGCGGTGACCGCCTATGCGGCAGTGGTCGAGTTTCTCGGGATGCTCGAAGAAGGGCACATCAAGATCGATGACATTCTGTTGCTGTTCATCTATCTGGAACTCGGGGCGATGGTCGGGATTTACTTCAAGACCAACCACATGCCCGTGCGTTTCCTGATCTACGTAGCGATCACCGCGCTGACGAGGCTGCTGATCTCCAACGTGTCCCACCACAACCCGCCAGACATGGGCATCCTCTACCTGTGCGGTGGGATTCTGCTGCTGGCATTCTCGATTCTGGTGGTGCGTTACGCCTCGTCACAATTTCCTTCGGTGAAGATCGAACACCCGCAACGCAAGATCGGTACGGGTTCCGGTGAGCATCCGGAAGTGGAAAAAGGCGAGATTTAAAGACCGGCCACCGGGCGTGGCTGGCCTTTGATCTGCGGCGGTGGCGGGGTCAGCCCGTCGCCGCTGGTCATGGCTTCGAGGATCGCCATGGCGCTGTGGCCCTGTTCGATGGCGATGCCGAACTGAATGCTTTGCACCAGCATTTTCAAACGTTTTGGGTCGTTGCGCTGTTCAGCGCTGATCATCCGTTTCGCGACGATGCGGCCGCTATTGGACAGGGTCAGCATGATGCTGCCGTCCAGGCCCTGAATGCTCAGATTGATCTGATAGTCCGGCGCGAAGGCATCGGTAATGATCTGAAAGGGGTTGTCCATGATGCGTCACCGCCTGATTGAACGTGCAGTTGTTGACCGGCCGTGCTCGGGTTGGTTCGCCCATCCAGACCACCGGCCATTCCGTGGCCAAATCGCCAATATCGCGGTTAAGGGCGTAGCAAGGGGCATGCCGGGAAAAATCCCGGACAATGAACCCGGACAAAAACAAGGCGAGCCCAGTGCTCGCCTTGTTCATTTACGGCCCGTTTCAGGGCAGGAATGAGTAGATGATCGCTGACAGTGCAATCAGGCCGATCAACACCACAAACACGTTCGACGCCTGGCCCGAATACTGGCGCAAGGCTGGCACGCGCCGGATCGCGTACATCGGCATCAGGAACAACAGGCAGGCGATCACCGGCCCGCCGAGGGTTTCGATCATGCCGAGGATGCTTGGGTTGAACGTCGCCACGGCCCAGCAGCTGAGTATCATGAACAGCGCGGTGGCGCGGTTCAGCCAGCTCGCCGACATCACCCGGCCACGGCCGCGCAGGCTTTTCACGATCAGGCCCTGAAAGCCTTCGCTGGCGCCGATGTAGTGGCCGAGGAAGGATTTGGTGATCGCCACCAGCGCAATCAACGGCGCAGCGTAAGCGATCACCGGCGTCTGGAAGTGGTTGGCGAGGTACGACAGGATCGAGATGTTCTGCGCTTTGGCCGCTGCCAAATCCGCTGGCGACAGTGCGAGCACGCAACTGAAGCAGAAGAACATTACGGTCACGACCATCATGCCGTGGGCCATCGCGAGGATGCCGCTGCTTTTGCGTTCGGCCTGATCGCCGTAGCGCTGTTTTTGATCGACGGCGAACGCGGAGATGATCGGCGAGTGGTTGAACGAGAACACCATCACCGGGATCGCCAGCCACAGGGTCTTGAACAGTACCGACATCTGCATCGGCTCCTGAGCGCTGGCAAAGAATGCGCCGTTCCAGTTCGGAATCAGGCTCAGGCCAAGCAACAGCAGCGCCGCGACGAACGGATACACCAGCACGCTCATGGCTTTGACGATGACTTGCTGGCCGCAACGCACAATGGCCATCAGCCCGAGAATCAACCCAAGCGACAGTACCGCGCGTGGTGGCGGGGCGATGTGCAATTGGTGTTCGAGGAAACTGGTCAGGGTGTTGGTCAGCGCCACGCTGTACACCAGCAGGATCGGGAAGATCGCGAAGAAGTACAGCAGCGTGATCAGTTTGCCGGCGCCGATACCGAAATGTTCTTCGACCACTTCAGTGATGTCGCCAGAGCGCCCGGACAGCACGAAGCGGGTCAGGCCTCGGTGCGCGAAAAACGTCATCGGGAATGCCAGCACGGCCAGAATCAGCAACGGCCAGAAGCCGCCGACACCGGCATTGATCGGCAGGAACAAGGTGCCCGCGCCAATCGCCGTGCCGTACAGGCCAAGCATCCAGGTGGTGTCGAATTTGCTCCAGCCCTTGTGGGCAATTGCGTTTTTGCTGGTGCGGTCTACAGCGGGATTTTCGGCAGCAGGTGTGCGTACATCGGTCATCGTTTTGGCCTCGTTATTATTCTTGCTCGGGCTCACGTGTTACGGGCGGTCAGGGAATGCTCCTCAGCACTCCACCCAGCTCACGGCCAGGCCGCCCCGTGAAGTCTCTTTGTATTTGTCATGCATGTCGGCGCCGGTATCGCGCATGGTGCGGATCACCCGGTCGAGGGAAATGAAGTGTTTGCCGTCGCCGCGCAAGGCCATCTGGGTGGCGTTGATCGCTTTCACCGCCGCAATCGCGTTGCGCTCGATGCACGGCACTTGCACCAGCCCGCCGACCGGATCGCAGGTCAGGCCGAGGTTATGTTCAAGGCCGATTTCGGCAGCGTTTTCCAGTTGCTCAGGGGTAGCACCGAGGATCTCGGCCAGACCGGCGGCGGCCATGGCGCAGGCAGAACCCACTTCACCCTGGCAGCCGACCTCGGCGCCAGAGATCGAGGCATTTTTCTTACACAGAATGCCGACAGCGGCCGCAGCCAAAAAGAATGCGACTACGTCATCGTCCGACGCTTCGGGATTGAATTTCATGTAGTAGTGCAGAACCGCCGGAATGATTCCGGCTGCACCGTTGGTCGGCGCGGTGACCATGCGCCCGCCGGCAGCGTTTTCTTCGTTGACGGCGAGGGCGAACAGGTTGACCCACTCCATCGCCGACAGCGTTGAGCTGATGACATTCGGCTTGCCGATTTCCAGCAGGCTGCGGTGCAATTTCGCCGCACGTCGCGGAACATTCAGACCACCGGGCAAGATGCCTTCGTGGCGCATGCCCTGCTCGACGCACTCGCGCATCACCGACCAGATGTGCAACAGGCCCTGACGGATCTCGGCATCGCTGCGCCAGGCCCGTTCGTTGGCCATCATCAATTCGGAAACACGCAGGTTGTGTTGGTTGCACAGCGACAGCAGTTCGGCAGCGCTGGAAAAGTCGTACGGCAGCACCACATCGCCCGCCGGTGCGACACCGGATTCGGCTTCAGCCGCTTCGATGATGAAACCGCCGCCAACCGAGTAATACGTCTGCTCGAACAGTTGCGCGGATGCACCGAAGGCTGTCAACGACATGGCGTTGGGGTGGTAGGGCAGGCTCTCGTCGAGCAACAGCAGATCAGTGTTCCAGTCGAAGGCAATCGAGCGCTGGCCGGCGAGGGACAATTGCCCCGATTCGCGCAGTTGCTGAATGCGTGGGTCGATGGTCCCCGGATCAATGCTGTCCGGCCATTCGCCCATCAGGCCCATCACACAAGCGCGGTCGGTGGCATGACCGACGCCGGTGGCGGACAGCGAGCCGTACAAACGGATTTCCACGCGTTGCACATCGAGCAACAAATGCTGGTCAATCAGTGCTTGGGCGAAGGTTGCGGCTGCGCGCATCGGGCCGACGGTATGGGAGCTGGACGGACCGATGCCGACTTTGAATAGATCGAAAACACTGATAGCCATGCTAAAGCCTTACAAGCAATGGTGTGGGAATCGCTGCCATTTTTTGTAGGACAAGCGCAATGTCGGCGATACTGCCTACCTCGCTACAGCGTGACTAACGAAACTTCCTAAGCAAGCCTTTAGCAGGACTAAACAATGAGTCGTCAATTGCATGCCCAGACTTACGTCTGGCTGCAGGTGTTTTCCTGTGCCGCGCGGCACTTGTCGTTCACCCGTTGTGCCGAGGAGTTGCACATCACACCCGGTGCGGTCAGCCAACAAATCCGACAACTGGAAGAGCGTCTGGGCCTGCGCCTGTTTCATCGCCGTGCGCGCGGTGTCGAGTTGAGCGCTGAAGGCCAGCGACTGGCCATTACCGTGAATGAGGCATACGGCAGCATCGACGCCGAATTGCGTCGGCTGGATGCGGGCATGATCAGCGGGATTCTGCGCGTGCGCTCGATTCCGTCGTTCCTCAGCAAGTGGCTGACTCCGCGCTTGCCACGCTTGCAACAGCGTTATCCGGACATTCAGCTGCGGCTGGTGGCCGAAGACAGCAGCGTGCCGTTGCACGAAGGCGATTTTGATTTGGCCATCGATTTGAACGACGGCAGCTATCCGGGGCTGTTATCCACAGCCTTGCTCGATGAACAGATTTTTCCGGTGTGCGCGCCGAGTCTGTTGCGTGGGCGCCCGCCGCTGCATGGCCCGGCGGACCTGTTGCACTTTCCGTTGCTGCACGACATCACCGCCTGGCGCGGCAGCTATGAATATGCGGAGTGGGAGTTTTACCTTAATGCCATCGGCTTTGAAGGCGCCGACGTACGGCGCGGCCACACGTTCAATCGCAATCACCTGACCATCGAGGCGGCGATCGCCGGCATGGGCGTGGCAATTGCGCGACGCACATTGCTTAACGATGAGTTGGAGCGGGGGACATTGATCGTGCCGTTCGGGCTGTCGGTGCCCAATCACAAACGCTATGTATTGCTGTATGCGCCGGGAGCACTGAGCCACCCGGGCGTGCGTGCGGTGCATGATTGGCTGGTAGAAGAAGCGGGGATATTTCGCAGCTTGCACCCGTTGGGTGATGGCCAATTGTGACTATTTTTTACTAGATCACCAGGCGACCCAACTCCCGACCTTACCAGCGCTGCGAGTGGTTGTCCGGCTTTTTTTGCGAATGAATATTTTTCTTTTTTCAGGGGTTGAAATGTTTGTTGGTCGGGCCGATTGTTGTAATCAAGAGGTCACGAAAACCATATTCACGGCCTCTCGCGAGCTAGCTGAAATAAGGGATGAACTATGCAAATCCAAGTCAACAGCGATAACCATATTCAAAGTAGTCAACGACTGGAGGAGTGGGTACGCACCACCATTGAGAGCACGCTCGAACGTTACGAAGAAGACCTGACCCGTATCGAAGTCCATCTGAGCGACGAGAACGGTGACAAACCTGGTCCGCATGATTTGCGCTGCCAACTGGAAGCGCGGCCAAAAGGTCATCAACCGATTTCCGTTACCCATAAAGCCGATTCGCTGGAACTGGCGATCGACGGCGCAGCCGAAAAACTCGAGCACGCGCTGGATCATCTGTTTGGCAAACTGCGCGGCAAGCCACGTGCTGCGACAGTGCCATTCAAGAGCAAAGCCAACGACAAGTTGCTGGAGGAAGAATTTCTGGAGAACGAGCAGGCAGCACTTAACAGTTGATGCGCTGATTCTTTAATTCACCTGATGATGACGGGCCTGCGAATGCAGGCCCGTTTTGTTTTCCGCCGCGATCAGAATGCTACAGACGTCTGCACATACACGGTCCGCGGCTCACCCACATACTTACCCTTGTTGTTGTCATCAAACGAGCGCGTGAAGTACTGGGTATTGAAAATATTCTTCACCCCCACCGCGACATTCAAATCCGACAGCTGCGGCCCGAAGTCATAGCCGGCACGGCTGCTGAACAACATATAGCCGGGGATCTTGCCGGTGCTGCCGTCAGCGCTTTCCTTCGAGGTATTGGCGTTGTCGGCAAACTGGTCGCTCTGGAAGCTGCTGTCCAGATTCAGTTTCCATGCGCCTTCGGTGTAACCCACACCCAGAGTGCCTTTGTGTTTCGACGCGAACGGCACACGATTGCCTTTGTTCGGCCCGTCCTCGCGGATGGTCGCGTCAACAAAAGCGTAACTGGCGTACACATCAAAACCGGCCAGCGCCGGGCTCAAGTCGTCGAGTGCGTAGTTGACGCTGGTCTCGATGCCTTGATGACGGGTTTCGCCGCGAGCGATCACCGAGTCGTTGGTCTGGTTACTTTCGTACTGATTGTCGAAGTTGATCAGAAACGCGCCGATTTCCGCACGCAGCGCGCCGTTGTCGTAGCGGGTGCCGAGTTCCCAGGTGCGCGCCTTCTCCGGTTTCACTTCGCCGCTGCTCACGCGATTGGGCATCTGGCTGTATTGCACGCTGCCGAACGAGCCTTCGGTGTTGGCGTACAGATTCCAGCTGTCGGTCAGGTGATACAGCACGTTGAGCGCCGGCAGCGCGGTGTTGTAGTCGCCTTTGTATTTGACGTTGGTCAGATTGTTGGTCTGCTGCGACTCGATCATCTCGTAGCGCACGCCCGGCGTGATGGTCCACTTGCCGATGTCGATGCGGTCATCAATGAAGAATGCGTTGGCCTCGGTGCCGCCACGGGTGTCGCGGTCGTTGCGGCTGTCGGTGGTCGGGAATTGGTTGCTGGCAATTGGCGTGCGATAACGCAGTTCGTGGCCGGCCTCGTTGATGTAGCGATAGCCGACCCCGACTTCGTGGCTGGTCGGGCCGAGGTCGAAACCTTGCGCGAAGCGGGTTTCCAGACCGCGCACCCAATACTCGCGCGGCGACAGCGACAGGAACGAACCCTGATCCAGATAGCCGCTGCGCAGGGTCTTGGTGAAGAAGGTGTTGGCGGTGAATTCGCGGCGATCTTCCTGATAGCGATAACCGAAATTGAACATCGTGCGACGGCCCCAGAACTGGTCTTTCTTGCGCGTGGACTGATACGGATCAGCGTCGTAATCGGCAACGTTCAGACCACCGGGCATGTCCGCCTTGCCTTCGTAATACTGGGCCATGGCGTTGAAGCTGTTGGCGTCGTCGAGCTGGTATTTGCCCTTGAGGATCAGGTCGTCGATTTCAGTATCGCTGTGCTCACGCCAGTCGCCACCACGAGTGCCGGAGTACAGCAGCGCGCCGCCCAGACCATTTTCATTGGTGCCACCGGCCAGCAGGTTGGCGCTGGTCTTGAAGCCGTCGTGGCTTGAAGAAGGACTGGTTTCAGTCTGGAAACCACCCTTGACCGTCGGTTCATCGGGGATCGCGCGAGTCACGAAGTTGACCACGCCACCGACGTTCTGCGGGCCATAACGCACCGCGCCGCCACCACGCACCACATCCACCGCGTCCATGTTGCCCATGCTGATCGGCGCGAATGACAGTTGCGGCTGACCGTACGGCGCGAATGGCACGGGAATGCCGTCCATCAATACCGTAGAGCGTGCAGCGAGGCGCGGATTCAAACCGCGTATGCCGAAGTTCAGCGCCATGTCGTGGCTGCCGGTGCCGTTGTTTTCTGGCGCATTGACGCCGGGAATGCGGTTGAGCACGTCACGCGCCTGAGTCGCGCCTTGGCGTTCGAACTCTTCGCGACGGATCACGTCACGCGCCCCCGGATGCTCGAAGACGTTGATCTGCGCCGCATCTCCCAGCCAGTCGCCAACCACTTTCGAGGTGTCCAGCTCCAGCGCCTCATCGCTCGACGATTGCAGGCTGAAGGCATTGCCGCCCTCGGCGCGGGCTTGCAGGCCGGTGCCTTCGAGCAGCGCGTTCAGACCTTGTTCCGGCGTGTAACTGCCTTCCAGTCCACGACTCTGCACGCCGTTGGTGACTTGCGAGCCAAAAGAAATCAACACCCCGGCTTCACGGCCGAACTGGTTGAGGGCGTTTTCCAGCGACGACGGCGCGATGTGATAAGCCTTGCTGTCGGCGGCATGCGCCAGCGGCAGAATGCTGAAACTCAGGCTGGCGCCAAGGATGAGATTGCGCAGAGTGCGGGCCAGAGGCGTGAGGCGGGTGGGCTGCATGGAGGACGATCCTGAGAAGGTTGAATCAAGGGGGCTTTCCTTCTCTGTCACGCCAGATCTGAAAAACGGCTCATTTATTTTTGCGCGGATTCAAACGCTGGCTTCGACGTTGACCCAGTAGCGGGTAAATCGCCGCACCTTCACCGGCAAACTGATTTGCAGCAGATCGAGAATCCGCTCGCTGTCGTCCAGTGGATACGTGCCTGAAATCAGCAGATCGGCAACCTGTGCATCGCAACTGATTTGCCCGCGACGGTAGCGGCTGAGCTCATCGAGGAAGTCGCCCAGACGCATGTGCGCAGCTATCAGCATGCCGTCAGTCCAGGCCCCGCTGTTGGCATCCAGCGATTTTGCTTCGCTGATCGTCGTCTCGCCGAAGCTCAGTTGTCGAGCGACCGGCAGCAGCATCGGCGCACGCTTTTGCGTAATCAGTTCAACCCGGCCTTCGAACAGCGCCACCTGCGTGCGCTCGGCAAACTGGCGTACGTTGAGGCGCGCGCCCTGAGCCTTCAACACACCGTGGGCGGTCTGCACTTCAAAGGATTGCGTGGCGCTCAGGTACATTTCGCCTTCGAGCAGACGGATCAGTCCACCATCCCGAACATCGGCGGCACTCGCGGTGTTGAGCTGTAAAAGGCCGCCTGAGCCGAGCGAGATTTTGCGCCGCTGACCCAGCGGGCTGCGGTAATCGGCGAGCAGCGAAGGCAATGGATTGTGCTCGCGCACGCCCCAGGTCACGGCCGAGCCGGCACCGAGAATCAGCAACAGTTTCAGTGCCTGACGTCGGCTGCCGGACTTCGGCGCATTCAACGCCGCATGCGCCAGTGGCGACGACAATCCACGCAAGCGCGAATTGACCCGCTGAATATGCTCCCACGCACGGCGATGTTCACTGTGCGCATCGAGCCATTGCTGCCACGCGAGTTGCTGGCGCGGGCTCAGCTGTCCTTGCTGCATCTCAAGCAACCAATGCACAGCTTGTTCGGCGACCTGCGCAGAAAAATCCATCGGCGGATTCACAGGGCGAAGTAGCAGCGCATTGCCGCTTTGTGCAGATGACGTTTCACCGTGGCCACGGAAATTCCCAACTCAGCGGCGATCTGCGGATAAGTCAGGCCATCGATCTGCGCCAGTAAAAAAGCGCGTTTGACCGGACGCGGCAAACCATCGAGCAACTGATCAAGCTCGAGCAGGGTTTGCAGGATGATTGCTTTGTGTTCTTCCGAAGGCGCAAGCATTTCCGGCATCTGCGCGAGCGTGTCGAGGTAGGCGCGCTCCAGGTCCTGGCGGCGGTAGTGATTGCACAGAACGCGCTTGGCCAACGTGGTAAGGAATGCGCGCGGCTCGAGAATCACCGGCGTTTCGCGAGCGGTCAGCACCCGGATGAACGTGTCCTGCGCCAGATCCGCCGCGCGCTCCGGGCAGCCGAGCTTGCGCCGCAACCAGCCGTTGAGCCAGCTGTGGTGGGCCTGATAGAGCGATTCGACAGGATGGGCGGGTGGCAACGGCATTACTCCGGGCGCATTGGGCGTGCGTTAGAGAACAAGAACGGTTCGCATTGTAGGGTGTCGAGGCGACGTGCGGCAATCAAACGCTTTTGCGTATGAGAATATTTATCATTAATATTGCCGTCTGTTGATTCGGCTTCGTTGGCCGGACGTTTTTCGTTTCAGGGTCGAAACATGAAAGCCAAACTCGCCGCACTTCCCATGTCCTATCGTCTGGCTGTCACCTCGCGGGTGCTGGCGGCGGTGTTTGGCGGCTATCTGGTCGCGGCGCTGGCGAGTGTCACGCTGACGATGTGGCTGCCGCTGAGCCGCGCCGAAGCCGTGGTAACCGGCATGACGGTTTCGTTTCTGGTGTATGTGGTGGCCGTGCTCTGGTGTTTCGCCTGCCGCAGTCCGTGGTCGGCATGGGTCGGTTTGTTGGTGCCGAGCGTGATTCTGGCGACCGTTTCCGGCGCGGCGCGCGGTCTGGGGTTCACATGAAAGAGGGCTTTCGCCAGTCGATGGCCTGGCTGCATACCTGGACCGGGCTGGTGTTCGGCTGGTTGCTGTTTGCGATTTTCCTGACCGGCACGCTGGCGTATTTCAAGGATGAAACCAGTCACTGGATGCAGCCGGAAATTCCCGCACGCCCGCTGAATGCCGAAGCCAGCCTGAATCTGGCGCAACACTATCTGCAACAGAACGCCGCCGGCGCGTCACGCTGGCTGATCGACTTGCCCGACGCCCGCGACCCCGGCCTCACCGTGCGCTGGCAGCAGACGCCAGCCAATCCCGGCGAACGCGGACGGTTCACCAGCAAGACCCTTGACGCGCAGACCGGCGCCGAAGTGCAGGCCCGTGAAAGCATGGGGGGCGAGTTTTTCTACCGCTTCCACTTCCAGTTGCAGATGCCGTATCCGTGGGGCCGCTGGCTGGCAACCATCGCCGCGATGGTGATGTTCGTCGCGCTGATCAGCGGCATCATCACCCACAAGAAAATCTTCAAGGACTTCTTCACCTTCCGCCCGCGCAAAGGTCAGCGCTCATGGCTCGACGGGCATAACGCGGTAGGGGTGCTGGTGTTGCCGTTTCATCTGATGATCACTTACAGCAGCCTGGTGATTTTCATGTCGATGGTCATGCCGGCGAGCATTCTCGCCTCCTATGGCAACAACGCCCGGGCGTTTTACGACGAGGTTTTCCCGGCTTCCAATGTTCCCGAGCGGGCCAATCAACCGGCAGATCTGGCACCAATGACGCCACTGTTGATTCAGGCCCGCGAGCGGTGGTCGGGCGGCAATGTCGGGCGCGTGTCCGTCAATAACCCGGGTGATGTGAATGCATCGGTGGTGGTGTCGCGCGCCGGGTCCGACCGCGTTGTTCACGACTCCGGCAGCGCCGTAACCTTCAATGGCGTGACCGGACAAGTCCTCAGCGCAACGCCGCAGCAACGCGTGCCGATGGCGATTGCCGGCGCTTTCTACGGTTTGCACATGGGCCATTTCGCCGCGCCCGTGCTGCGTTGGATGTACTTCATTTGCGGTCTGGCCGGCACGGCGATGATCGGCACCGGGCTGGTGATCTGGCTCGGCAAACGTCAGCTCAAACACGCGAAAAGCGCTGTGATGCCGTTCGAATTGCGGCTGGTGGAAGTGCTGAACATCGCCAGCATGTCCGGGCTGGTCGCAGCAGTGGCGGTGTTCTTCTGGGCCAATCGTCTGCTGCCGGTGAGTCTGGCCGGGCGTGCCGATTGGGAGGTCAATGCGTTTTTCATCGCTTGGGGTTTGAGCCTGGTCCATGCGTTGTTGCGACCGGGCCGCAAGGCGTGGATTGAGCAGCTTCTGTTCGGTGGCGCGTTGTTTGCGGCGGTGCCGTTGCTGAGTGTGCTGACGCCTTATCACCTCGGTGTGACCTTGGCGAATGGTGACTGGACGCTCGCCGGTTTCGACCTGACCTGTCTGGCAACCGGGGTATTCCTCGCATGGGCCGCATGGAAAATGCAGCGCGCCGGACAGTCGGTCAGCGTGAAAAAACCACGCCCGCAAAAATCTCGACCGATCACCCTTGAGCAAGGGGTCAACTGATGTTGCTGGCGCTCTTGCTGTGTTACGCCGGCTTCACGGCACTGTGTCTGTCGATGCCCCGTCACCATGATCAATTGCTCGGCAACAAGCCGACTGCGCAGCGTCGGCGCACTCTGCATATCGGTGGATGGTTGCTGCTGGGTTTGTCGCTGTGGGCGGCGATCAGCATCCACGGCTGGAGCTTCGGTCTGGTCGACTGGTTCGCCGTATTGATGATCAGCGCTTTGGCGCTGGTGCTGTTGCTGCCGTACCGCCCCCGTCTGGCGCTCGCCTTGGCGGGCGTGAGTCTGCTGGCCAGCCCGGTCGCTGCATGGGCATTCAACTGAAATGCTGATCAGCCATCCCCCGGAATCTCGCGACGATGAGCCGAGCGGGGCGCGTGCGCATTTCCTTCAGGTGTTTCTCTCGCAGCGCCCGCAGATGGAAGCGTTGGTCAGCCGGCGCGTCGGCTGTCGGGCGACAGCGGCGGATCTGGTGCAGGATCTGTTTCTGCGCTTCTGGCGCCGGCCGCTGGTGCAAGTCGAAGAACTCAGCACCTATCTTTTGCGTTGTGCCGGCAACATCGCCATCGATCATTTGCGCAGTGAAGGTGCGCGGGTGCGCGTCAATGAAGGCTGGCAACCGGATGAACCTGACAGTAGCGCCAGCGAACCGCAAGCGGCGCTGGAAGCGGGCAACGATTTGCGCCATGTCGAGGCAGCACTGCGCGCCTTGCCCGAGCGCACGCGACAGATCTTTTTGCTCAACCGCATCCACGGGCGCAAGTACGCCGAGATCGCCAAAGCCATGGGCCTGTCCCAAAGCGCCGTGGAAAAACATATGATGCGCGCCCTCGAGGCCTGCAAGGCCAGCCTGCGCGAACCCACGCCACGCATGCGAAGGAAAGCACCGTGAATCACATGGATCGCGTCACGCCGACGCCCGCGCAGGAACAGGCCGCTTTGGCCTGGCTGAGCCTGCTGCACGACCGCCCAAGCGCTGGCGATCAACTGACGTTCAGCCATTGGCTGCGCGCCGATCCGGCCCACGCCGAGGCCTACTCCCAGGCGCAAGTGGTCTGGGAACTGAGCGAAGAGCCGGCGCGCACCTTGGCCGATGAAGATTCGCTGGCGTTGCAGTCGTTGCTCAATGCGATGGATCGACCGCGGCGTCCGCAGATTCGGCGTTGGGCTGGAGCGCTGGCAATGGCCGCGTGTCTGGTGCTCATGATCAGCCTCGGCAGCGGTTGGCAGCCGCAGCGTTGGGTCGATGATCTGGGCGCCGATTACGTGTCGGCTCCCGGTGAAATTCGCATGGTCACGCTGGCCGATCAATCGCAAGTGACGCTGGATGCCGACAGCGCCATTGCGGTGGATTTCAGTCACGGTGAGCGCCATGTGCAACTGCGCCGTGGCGCCGGATTCTTCACCGTCACCCACACTGGCGAGCCGTTTGTGGTCGAGGCCGAGAAAGGTCAGGCGCGCGTGCTCGGCACGCAATTCGAAGTGCGTCTGCAACCGCAGGGTGCGCAAGTCACGGTGCTGTCCGGGCGCGTCGGCGTGAGCGCAACCCCTGGCGCTCAACAACAGATTCTTACCGCCAACCAACAAGTCGCGTACGGCCAGGGCAATGCGGAAAAATTGCATGCCGTGGACAGCGCCGCGCAACTGGCCTGGCGTCAGGGCTGGCTGACTTACTACAAGACTACGCTGGCCGATGTCGTGCAGGATCTGCGCCGCTATTACCCCGGACGAATCATGCTGCTCAACGATGAACTGGCGGCACGCAAGGTCAGCGGCAGTTTCCCGAGCAAGGATCCGCAGGCGGTTCTGAGTTCGCTGCAAGGGGTGTTGGGATTCGAGCAGCATCAGGTACTCGGAACGCTGATCATCCTGCGCTGAAAATATTTTCACAATTGTAGTGAGGTAAACCCGGAGCTCATCCGTGTAGTGACTGAAACTGCGAGTCATTCGCATCCGTTGCGGTTCTACACAGGTCATGAGCAATGAAGTCCAGGGCAAAATCGGGTTCGGTCAAACAGTGGTTCGGTGCATCAGTGCTGAGCGTTTCGGCGATGGCATTGTTGCCACTGAGCGTGGCGCTCGCCGCGGAAACCGTCAGCAGCCAGCCGCAGAAGCAGTTCAGTTTTTCCCTGAGCGCCAAACCGCTACCGCAGGCCTTGAGCGACTTCAGCCGCGTGACCGGCCAAAGCGTGGTTTACACCGATGAAGCGCCGTACGGCCTCACCGCGCCAGCGGTCACTGGTCAGATGAGCGCCGAGCAGGCGCTGCAACGTCTGCTGAGCGGCTCGGGCCTGAACTTCCGTCGCACCGACAGCCACACCTTCGCCCTCGAACCGCAACCGACTGCCGGGGCGTTGACCCTCGGCGCCACCACCATCACTTCGCAGGTCAATTCGTCGATGAGCTATCAGCCGCCGGCGACCACGTCGGTGATGCGCTCTTCGGCTTCGCTGCAGGAAATCCCGCAGACCATCAACGTGATCCCGGCCCAGGTCATCCGCGATCAGGCACCGCGCAATCTCGACGATGCGCTGGCCAACGTCAGCGGCATCACCCAGGGCAACACGCTGGCCAGCACCCAGGACTCGGTGATGACCCGAGGTTTTGGCGACAACCGCAACGGCTCGATCATGCGCGACGGCATGCCGGTGGTGCAGGGACGCGGCATGAACGCCACGGTCGATCGCGTCGAAGTGCTCAAAGGCCCGGCCTCGCTGCTCTACGGAATCCAGGACCCGGGCGGCGTGGTCAACATGGTCAGCAAGAAGCCTGAACTGACCCAATACAACGCGTTGACCTTGCGCGGCTCGACCTACGGCGATGGCAAAAATGGCAGTGGCGGCAGCTTCGACAGCACCGGCGCATTGGGCGATTCCGGCCTTGCCTACCGCATGGTGCTCGATCACGAAGACGAAGATTACTGGCGCAATTTCGGCACCCACCGTGAATCGCTGATCGCGCCGTCGATTGCCTGGTTTGGCGAAAGCACCAAGCTGTTGTTCGCCTACGAGCATCGCGAATTTCTTACTCCGTTCGACCGGGGCACGGTGATTGATCCGCGCACCAATCATCCGCTGGACATCTCGCGCAACGAGCGCCTCGACGAGCCGTTCAATGACATGGAAGGGCGTTCGGATCTGTACCATTTCGAGGCCGATCACGAACTCAACGACGACTGGAAAGCGCACTTCGGCTACAGCTGGAACCGCGAAACCTACGATGCGAGCCAGGTGCGCGTGACTGCGATCGACACCAAAAAAGGCACGCTGACGCGCAGCATGGATGGCACGCAAAACGCGATCAGCACCGACCGTTTCACCACTGCCAGCCTCGAAGGCAAAGTCAATGTATTGGGCATGCAACACGATCTGGTGTTCGGCGTCGACGACGAGTACCGCAAGATCTACCGCGAAGACCTGATCCGCCAGAAAAGCCTGAGCACCTTCAGCTACGTCAACCCGGTCTACGGCCGCGAAGTTGCCGGCACCACTGTCAGTGCCGCCGACAGCGCACAGACCGATGAACTGCGCAGCGACTCGATCTTTTTGCAGGACTCGATCCACCTCACCGACAAGTGGATTCTGGTGGCTGGCGGACGTTTCCAGGAGTACGACCAGTACGCCGGCAAAGGCGTGCCATTCAAGGCCAACACCGACAGCAACGGTCAGAAATGGGTGCCGCGCGCAGGTCTGGTGTATCGCTACACCGACGCGTTGTCGTTCTACGGCAGCTACACCGAATCGTTCAAACCCAACTCGACCATCGCCCCGCTGAGCGGCAGCAGCACCGTACTCGACGGCAGCATTGCGCCGGAAGAGGCCAAGTCGTGGGAGCTCGGCGCACGCCTCGACATGCCGGGCAGCATCACTGGCAACATCGCGTTGTTCGACATCAAGAAACGCAACGTGCTGGTAGCCAACTCAGAAGGACCGACGACAATTTACAGCGCGGCCGGTGAAGTGCGTTCGCGCGGTCTGGAAGTTGATCTGAGCGGCCAGCTCAGCGAGCGCTGGAGCATGATCGGCAGCTACGCCTACACCGATGCTGAAGTCACCGAGGATCCGGATTACAAAGGCAAGAAACTGCAAAACGTGGCGAAGAATACCGGCTCATTGTCCGCGGTGTACGACTTTGGCAGCGTGATTGGCGGCGATCAGTTGCGAGTCGGCGCTGGGGCGCGTTATGTCGGCGAGCGCGCGGGAAATGCGGTGAATGATTTTGATCTGCCGAGCTATACCGTGGCTGACGCGTTTGCTACGTACGACACCAAAGTCGAAGGGCAGAAGGTCAAGTTCCAGCTGAATGTGAAGAACCTGTTTGACCGGACTTATTACACGTCTTCGGCGAGCCGGTTTTTTGTGTCGATGGGGGATTCGCGGCAGATTTCTTTGTCGAGCACTTTGGAGTTCTGAGGGCAGATCAAAAGCTACCCTCACCCCAGCCCTCCCGAAACGTCGGACCGCCCGAAGGGAGAGGGGGCCGACCGAGGTGTTTGGCGTTGTACATCGACCTGAAAGATCGAGGCGATTATGGATTCAGCGCGGCACGTTCAGGTCGGCGTATTTCCCCAATATCCCCGTATCGGTCCCCTCTCCCTCTGGGCGGTCCGACGTTTCGGGAGGGCTAGGGTGAGGGGAAAAGGCTTCAGCGCAAAAACGCCTGGCGATACTCGCCGGGCGTCCCACCCAATACCTGCCGAAACCGGTTAGTGAAATGACTCGCACTGGCAAAACCGCAAGCCAGCGCAATCTCCCCCAACGGCAACCGCGTCCCGCGCAACAACTGCCGCGCCCGGCTCAACCTGCGTGCCAGCAGATACTGATGTGGCGGCAAGCCAAAACTCATCCGAAACATCCGCGCAAAGTGGTATTCCGACAACGCGCACAAACCGGCCAGTTGCCCGAGGCTGATTGGCTCGGCCAACTGACTGTCGATGAACTCCACCAACTGTCGGCGTTGATGCGCCGCCAGTCCACCCTTCAGGCGCAAACCCTGACGAATCCCGACTTGGCTGAGCAACGTATGGCTGATCAATTCATGCGCCAGACTGCTGGTCAGCAGACGCTCGCCCGGCTCATCCCAGTTGAGGCTGATCAACTGGCGAAAGCGTTTGGCCTGTTGCGGATCATCGAGAAACGTCTGCTCGCGCAACTGCAATTCGCGAGGTTCGCGATCGAGCAAGGTCACACAGCCCAGCGCAAACTGCTCAGCACTGAAATACAGATGCGCGAGGCGGATATCGCCGTTGATCACCCAGCCGGATTCGTGGTCGGCCGGCAGGATGCACAGCTTGTCCGGCCCGCCCTTGTGGCCCGGCTGACCACGGCGAAACGTGCCGGTACCGCCAGCGATGTAGCAAGAGAGGGTGTGATGACTCGGCGCTTCGTATTCCTGCGCGTCGTGGTGGTTGGTCCACAAAGCGGCAGACAAGCCGTCACCGAGCTCGGCGCTGTGCACAAGGCGAGCGTTCGGCGAGCGGTTGAGGGCTTGAAAGACTTGCAGTGAATCCAGGGCGGCCATATTGGTTCTCTCCATCGCCTTGCATCCTACTCCGTAGGCCCTGCGCTGCCAGCCTGCGCGCCGACAAAAGCGCAAGTTTATGCAAGTGCGATCGAACACCGCGGGCGGACACTGAACGCCAATTGAGGAGTGTCCACCATGAACCTGTCGTTGTACCTGCTGACCGTGCTGATCTGGGGCACCACCTGGATTGCCTTGAAATGGCAACTGGGCGTGGTGGCGATTCCGGTGTCGATCGTCTATCGCTTCGGCCTCGCCGCGTTGGTGCTGTTCGTTCTGTTGCTGTTGAGCCGGCGCTTGCAACCGATGAACCGTCGCGGGCATGTGATCTGCGTGGCGCAGGGCTTGTGCCTGTTCTGCGTCAATTTCATGTGTTTCCTGACCGCCAGCCAATGGATCCCCAGCGGTCTGGTAGCGGTGGTGTTTTCCACCGCGACCTTGTGGAACGCGCTGAATGCGCGGGTGTTCTTCGGCCAGCGCATCGCACGCAATGTGCTGATGGGCGGCGCGCTGGGGCTGGGTGGTCTCGGTTTGCTGTTCTGGCCGGAACTGGCCGGGCATCAGGCCACCCCGCAAACCTTGCTCGGCCTCGGTTTGGCGCTGTGCGGCACGTTGTGTTTTTCGGCCGGTAACATGCTCTCGAGCCTGCAACAGAAGGCCGGTCTCAAACCGCTGACGACCAACGCCTGGGGCATGGCTTACGGCGCGGCGATGCTCACGGCGTGGTGTCTGGTCAAAGGCATTCCCTTTGACATGGATTGGTCACCGCGTTACGTCGGTGCGCTGCTGTATCTGGTGATCCCGGGATCGGTGATCGGTTTCACCGCGTACCTGACGCTGGTCGGCCGGATGGGGCCGGAGCGCGCCGCTTACTGCACCGTGTTGTTCCCAGTGGTGGCGCTGAATGTCTCGGCATTTGCCGAAGGCTACCAGTGGACAGCGCCAGCGCTGGGCGGTCTGGTGTTGGTGATGCTGGGTAATGTGCTGGTGTTTCGTAAACCACGCCCCCCGGTTGCTTCGAGTCATGGAAAGTTGGCCTGAGATAATCAGGAAATTGAGCGCTGCACGTTCAGCGCTCGGTTTTCAGTGCAATAAAAATCAGCAGCGGCAACATGAAATCGACAATGTGCCGCGCCCAGTCCTTGGCGTTCCAGGTTTTTGAAGTGTCCATGTTGAACCATTCAACTCCAACTATTTGCAAGCATACGTAATAAATAAATATCGCGATTAACAGGCCGATAATTGAAAATTTTTTAGCATCGTGGAACATTTCTGCAGGGTCATTGCGCTTTCGAAACAGTTGATAGGTGCCTAGCAGGCAAAAGGCCGTGTAGGTCACTTCCATGGTGATGATGAACCAGTAGATTCGGTGGTGCATCATCGGTGATTCGATCGCCCGATATCGTATGTTCGGATTAACCAGGGTCGTATCCATGCTCAGAACATGTCCGACATACTCATAGTTGGAAGCGTAGTCGGTGAAGTTGCTGTACATCACCAGCAAGCCGAAAAAACTGATGTAAGCCATCAGGAGTATTTTGCTATAACGGATTAATTGATCGGTACTCAATGTGTTCACGGATATTGTTCTCCATTGTTTTATCGTGGTTTCGATAAGTCAGGAGAGTTTATAGCGGTAGTCACTATTTCGGTGTCAGGTTGGTTTGCAAGGTATGTATCTGCAAACTTTGAACAGGGCAAGTACAGTGCTGTACTTGCCCTGTTTGATTCAGCCGCGCCAGACTTGCGGATTCACCAAGTCCTGTGGTCGCTCACCCAGCAGGGCGCTGCGCAAGTTGGCGAGCGCGCGATTGGCCATGGCTTCGCGGGTTTCATTGGTTGCCGAGCCGATGTGCGGCAGGGTCACAGCGTTTTTCAGCTGGAACAGCGGCGATTCTGCCAGCGGCTCTTTTTCGTAGACATCCAGGCCTGCGCCGCGAATGCGGTTGTTCTGCAACGCTTCGATCAGCGCCGGTTCATCAACCACCGGGCCTCGGGAGATGTTCACCAGAATTGCGCCCGGCTTCATCAACCCCAGCTCGCGATGGCTGATCAGGTGACGAGTCTTGTCACTGAGCGGCACTACCAGGCAGACGAAGTCGGCTTCGGTGAGCAGTTGATCGAGGCTGCGAAATTGTGCGCCGAGTTCTTGCTCGAGTTCAGTCTTGCGGCTGTTGCCGCTGTAGATGACCGACATGTTGAAGCCCAGGCTCCCACGGCGGGCGATGGCCGCGCCGATGTTGCCCATGCCGACGATGCCCAGGGTTTTGCCGTGCACGTCACAGCCGAACAATGGTGCGCCGACGCTGGCTTGCCACTGGCCGGCCTTGGTCCAGGCATCCAGTTCGGCGACGCGTCGGGCGCTGCTCATGATCAGCGCAAAGGCCAGGTCGGCGGTGCTTTCGGTGAGCACGTCGGGGGTATTGGTGAGCATGATCCCGCGCTCGTTGAAATAGGCGAGGTCGTAGTTGTCGTAGCCGACCGAGACGCTGGAGACCACTTCGAGTTTTGCGGCGGTTTCAAGTTGTGCGTGGCCGAGTTTGCGCCCGACGCCGATCAAGCCGTGGGCGTGGGGCAGGGCTTCATTGAACTGGGCGTTGATGTCGCCGTTTTTCGGATTGGGGACGATGACGTCGAAGTCCTGTTGCAGGCGTTCGATCATGGGTGGGGTGATGCGGCTGAAGGCCAGGACTGTTTTTTTCATTGCTGAGGACTCGTCGGGCGTCTGGGTGCCAAGCAAGCTAACATTTCTGTTTTGTGTTGTCTTGGCGGCCTCTGGGCCGACCATGCTTTGGGGTGTTTGAGTGAATATCCGTTCCTTCGGGTGCTGGCGCTGGCGGTTTCGCTTTTACAGCGACTCACTTTTTCAAACGCCAAAAAGTAAGCAAAAGGCTTTGCCCCAACGTTCGGCCCGCTCGCCGGGGCTCGGGGTTCCTTCGCTCCGGGGTTCATCCGGGGCATCGCCTCCGGTTTGCTGCGCTGCACCTCCTCTCGATGTCTCCCCCGGATGAACCCCTCCACTCAGCCGGCCGACGGGGCCTTGAGATCAAGAGCGGTACGCGAGCTAACGCTCATTGTGTTGAGTGGTGGTGGGGCAAAACGGGGCGGATCTTTGTGCTTTTCAAGTTTGAATTCACTTCGGTATTTCACGTCGGCGTATTTCTTGTGGGCACCTCGGTCAGTCCCCTCTACCTTTGGGAGAGGGTTAGGGTGAGGGGGCATTTACCATTGTGAACCTCACTGCCTACTGTGATGACGGCAGTGAGGAATTGATGTTTTCCGCCTTTAAACTTCGCTCCACCTATCGACTTTGATTTTGCCAATTGCTTGGTGGCCTTTGCCTTCATCTAAAACACTGACGTTGAATTCGGCTTCGAATTCACCTGTCTTTCGATCAAACTTTTTAACGGTGAAATGACCTGAATTCTTGTCGGTTACGTAGTTTCTGCTGTGAGTTTCACCGTGTTCATCCATCCAGACTTCTCGAAAGTTGGGGGCGATGTTAACGGCAGCGTTGGGTAGCTCATAGCGTATAGGCTGGATGTCCTGAGAAACGACGAAACTGATTTCATTCCATTCGGTTTCACTAAGTGGTTGCTTGGCGATTAGATAAATTCCTATGGAGCTGCCGTCGAAAAAAAACGAGACCTGACCTTGAAAGTCGGGAAATTTGAAACCGTGGATTTTAGCGTCAAGTGTGCCAACGTCTGCACGTGTTTTGATATCAGCGAACATAGGTGATGCTCCTCGAATGAACTATGAAATTACGTCACAAAGTGTCATGTCGAAGAACTATCCTGCCAACTGTCAGAAATGACAGCTGGCTAGACTTGATCGCTATTACCGGGCGCGACTACTGCCAATTTCCAGCACTAGCCGCCAATAATCAATTCGCCACCCGCGCGCCCGCCAGGCTCCCGCTCAACTCATAAGCCGCCAATGCCGCCTGATGCGCCGCCAGTATCTCCGGCAGAGACCCGCGCATGTATTCCACCCAGGTCTTGATCTTCGCATCCAGGTACTGGCGCGACGGGTAGATCGCATACAGGTTCAGTTCCTGCGAACGGTAGTTGGGCATTACCCGCACCAGTGTGCCGTTGCGCAGGCCTTCTATTGCTGCGTACACCGGCAACACGCCAACGCCCATGCCGCTGGTGATCGCGGTTTTCATGGCGTCGGCGGAGTTGACCAGGAACGGTGAGCTGTTGATGGTGACCATTTCCTGGCCTTCCGGGCCGTCGAAGGCCCATTTTTCCAGCGGGATCACCGGGCTGACCAGGCGCAGGCAGGCGTGGTTGAGCAGGTCGCTGGGTTTTTGTGCGCAGCCGTTGGCTTTCACGTAGGCCGGGGAGGCGCAGACGATGCTGTAGGTGATGCCCAGGCGTTGGGAGACGAAACCCGAGTCCGGCAGTTCGCTGGCGAGCACGATGGACACGTCGTAGCCTTCGTCGAGCAGGTCCGGGACGCGGTTGGCCAGGGTCAGGTCGAAGGTCACGTCCGGGTGGGTCTTGCGGTAGCGGGCGATGGCGTCGATCACGAAGTGCTGGCCGATGCCGGTCATGGTGTGCACTTTGAGCTGTCCGGCCGGGCGCGCGTGGGCGTCGCTGGCTTCGGCTTCGGCTTCTTCGACGTAGGCGAGGATCTGTTCACAGCGCAGCAGGTAGCGTTTGCCAGCCTCGGTCAGGGCGATGCGCCGTGTGGTGCGGTTGAGCAGGCGGGTTTGCAGGTGGGCCTCAAGGTTGGAGACCGCGCGCGAAACGTTGGCGGTGGTGGTGTCGAGTTGCACGGCGGCGGCGGTGAAGCTGCCGGCTTCGGCCACGCAACTGAAGGCGCGCATGTTTTGCAAAGTGTCCATGGGGTGCTCTCAAGGCAGATGGCAAATTGTGACACGAAGTTTCGAGGCTGAGACCCCGACCAAGGGATTATCGCGTTAACGGTAACAAAGATTCACAGGAATCCCAGCTTATCGCCGCAAAGGCGCCCCCCTAGAATTGCGCCACCTCGAAACATCTCCCTCTCTCAGGAATTCGCAGCAGTGCCGCGTCGCATCAACAGAGCGCTTATGCCGCTCAGTGTTCTGGCTTTTACCCTGTTCATCAGCGGCTGCATCGGTACCCAAGGAATTGCCCCGCAGGGCAAGGCGCTGGAAGCCAATTCACTGGCCACCGACGAGGCCATCGCCCACGCCGCCCGTGATGCAAACTGGCCGACTGCGCAATGGTGGCAAGCCTACGGCGACCCGCAACTGAATCGCTGGATCGATCTGGCCGTGCAAGGCAGCCCGAGCATGGCGATGGCCGCCGCGCGGGTGCGTCAGGCCAGATCCCTGGCCGGCGTTGCCGAGGCCGCCGAGTCGTTGCAGATCAACGGTGAGTCGACGCTTAAACGCCACAACTGGCCGACCGATCAGTTCTACGGTCCGGGCGAGTTGGCCACCACCACCACTTGGGACAACAACGCAGCGCTGGGTTTCAGTTACGCCCTCGACCTCTGGGGCCGGGAAAAGAACAGCAGCGAACGTGCAGTGGATCTGGCGCACATGAGCGCCGCCGAAGCGCGTCTGGCTCAACTCGAATTGCAGAACAACGTCGTGCACGCCTACATCGAGCTGTCGCTGCATTACGCCCAGCGCGACATCGTTGTCGCGACGCTCAGGCAGCAACAGCAGATTCTCGATCTCGCGCAAAAGCGCTTGAACGGCGGGATCGGCACGCACTTCGAAGTCAGCCAGGCGCAAACGCCGTTGCCGGAAACCCATCGGCAGCTGGATGCGCTCGACGAGGAAATTGCCCTGAGCCGCAACCAACTCGCCGCCCTCGCAGGTAAAGGGCCGGGGGAGGGCGCGCAATTGCAACGGCCAACTTTGGCGCTCGGTGCTGCGCTGAAACTGCCTTCGGCGCTGCCGGCCGAACTGCTCGGCCAGCGTCCGGACGTGGTCGCCAGTCGCTGGCAAGTCGCGGCGCAGGCACGCGGAATCGATGTGGCACACGCGGGGTTCTATCCAAACGTTGATCTGGTCGGCAGCCTCGGTTACATGGCCACTGGCGGTGGCGCGCTGGAGTTTTTGACTGGCAAGAAGCTCACCTACAACGTCGGTCCGGCGATCTCGCTGCCGATCTTCGACGGCGGCCGATTGCGCGCTGAACTCGGTGAAGCATCCGCCGGTTACGACTTCGCCGTGGCGCATTACAACCAGACGCTGATCAATGCGCTGAAGAACATCTCCGACCAGTTGATCCGCCGCGAATCGATGGACAAGCAGCAAGCATTTACCGCCGAGTCCGTGGCCACCGCGCAGAAGACCTACGACATTGCGCTGATCGCTTATCAGCGTGGGCTCACTGATTACCTCAACGTGCTCAACGCCCAGACTTTGCTGTTCAAACAGCAACAAGTGCAGCAGCAAGTGCAGGCGGCGCGGCTGAGTGCTCACGCGGAACTCGTGACTGCATTGGGCGGAGGTCTCGACGCCGGCAACGACGCGCCAACCGCCGAACAAACCCAAGCCCCGAAAACCCCGGCACTCTTGCGTTGAAACTACCCCCTGTGGCGAGGGAGCTTGCTCCCGCTGGGCAGCGAAGCGGCCCCAGAAATCCTGTGAGTGCTGCGCACTCAAGCGGGAGCAAGCTCCCTCGCCACAGGTTTTGCATTCGCCACAGAAAATTCTGTAATCCTGGATCACTGAGCCAAACTTCATGACTCCCTTGCCCGCCCCTCTGCGCTGGCTCTACTCGCTCGAATGGCGTCGCGGTTTGTTTGACTGGGCGCGCAGCGATGGCGTGACCTGGGTCTACATCTTCAAGGTGTTGCTCGCCGCTTTCCTCACCCTGTGGCTGGCGATGCGTCTGGAGCTGCCGCAACCGCGCACGGCGATGATCACCGTGTTTATCGTCATGCAGCCGCAAAGCGGTCAGGTGTTCGCCAAGAGTTTCTATCGCTTTCTCGGCACCTTGGCAGGGTCGGCGATGATGGTCACGCTGATCGCCCTGTTCGCGCAGAACACCGAACTGTTCCTCGGTTCGCTGGCGATCTGGGTCGGTGTCTGTACGGCTGGCGCAACCCGCTGCCGCAACTTCCGCGCTTATGGTTTTGTGTTGGCCGGCTACACCGCTGCGATGGTCGGGCTGCCAGCGCTGGCGCATCCCGACGGTGCGTTCATGGCGGCAGTTTGGCGGGTGCTGGAGATCTCGCTGGGGATTCTCTGCGCCACCGTGGTCAGCGCCGCGATCTTGCCGCAAACCGCCAGCGCGGCAATGCGCAACGCCTTGTATCAACGCTTCGGCGTGTTCGCGCTGTTCGTCACCGATGGCCTGCGTGGGCGTAGCCAACCTGATTCGTTCGAAGCCACCAACGTGCGTTTCATCGCCGAAGCCGTCGGCCTCGAAGGCCTGCGCAGCGTGACCGTATTCGAAGACCCGCACATGCGTCGGCGCAACGGTCGGCTCAGTCGCTTGAACAGCGAATTCATGAGCATCACCACGCGCTTCAACGCCTTGCATCAGTTGCTCGAACGCCTGCGGCGCAACGGCGCGGATCATGTTGAAGCGGCGATCCAACCGGGTTTGCAGGAGCTGGCCGAAGTGCTCGACGGCTTCAGCGGCCGCTCGCTGACCAGCCCCGATGCGGCGCGTCTGGTGACGGCGCTTGCGTCCTACAAGGCAGGCTTGCCGGCGCGCGTGCGGGCCTTGCGCGCTGAGTTTCAGCAGAGCGATCCAAGCGACGCCGAGCAGCTGGATTTCCACACCGCTTACGAACTGCTGTATCGCTTCGTCGACGAGCTGCACAGTTATGCACAGACCCACGCCTCTCTGGCCGAACACAGCCACGAGCGCGAGCGCTGGGATGAGCCGTTCTCCCCGCAAACCAACTGGTGGGCCGCAGCGGCATCGGGGATTCGCGCGTCGTTCATCCTGATTGTGCTCGGCAGTTATTGGGTCGCCACCGCGTGGCCGAGTGGCGCGACCATGACCATGATTGCCGCCGCCACCGTGGGCCTGTCTGCCGCGACCCCGAATCCGAAACGCATGGCGTTTCAGATGGCTTGCGGCACCTTTCTCGGGGCGCTGATCGGCTTCGTCGAGATGTTTTTCATCTTCCCGTGGATCGATGGTTTCCCGCTGCTGTGCGTGATGCTCGCGCCAGTGATCGTGCTCGGTTCGTTCCTGACTTCGCGCGCGCAATACGCCGGAGTCGGTCTCGGCCTGCTGATCTTTTTCAGCACCGGTTCGGTGCCGGACAATCTGACTATCTACAACCCGTACACCTTCATCAACGATTACATCGCCATGGTCATCGGCATGCTGGTGTGCGCCGCTGCCGGCGCGATCATCCTGCCGCCGAACAGTCGCTGGTTGTGGAAACGTCTGGAGCAGGATCTGCGCGGGCAAGTGGTGTATGCGATCAGCGGCAAACTCAAAGGTTTGACTTCGCGTTTTGAAAGCCGCACCCGCGATCTGCTGCATCAGGCTTACGGCTTGGCGGCAGGTGAGCCGAAGGTGCAGCAAAATCTGCTGCGCTGGATGTTCGTGGTGCTTGAAGTCGGTCACGCGGTGATCGAGTTGCGCAAGGAGCAGGCGATCCTGCCGGTGCATCCGGCGTATGCCGAATCGCAGCCGTGGCGTCAGGCGATCCGCGTGATGGGCCGTTCGTTGGTGCGGCTGTTTCTGCAACCGAATACGAGCAATCTCGAACGCGCACTGGTCGCGGTGGACCACGCGATCAGCCGTGTCGCGGCCACCGACGAGCCGTTCGCGCCGCACTTCGACACCTCGGCGTTGCGCCGGGTAAAGAGCTACCTGCACTTCATCCGCACCTCATTGCTCGACCCGCAATCGCCGCTTTCGGCCTACACCGTCGCCAAGCCCGAAGGACTTGCCCATGCCTCGTGAAATTGCGTTCCACGGCGTGTACATGCCGACCATGACCCTGATGTTTTTCATCGCTGCGGCGTTGGCCTGGGCGCTGGATCGGTTTCTGTCCGGGTTCGATCTGTACCGTTTTTTCTGGCACCCGGCGCTGCTGCGTCTGAGCCTGTTTTTCTGTCTGTTCGGCGCGCTGGCGCTGACTGTCTACCGTTGAGAACGATCTGATGAAAAAGTTTTTCAGCCTGCTGGCGACCCTGTTGGTGCTGGCCTTGGCGCTGTGGATCGGCCGCACGTTGTGGGTGCATTACATGGACACGCCGTGGACCCGTGACGGACGCGTGCGCGCCGACATCATCAACGTTGCCGCCGACGTCACTGGCGAGGTGATCGACGTGCCGGTGCGCGACAACCAGTTGGTGAAGAAGGGCGATCTGCTGATGCAGATTGACCCCGAGCACTACCGCATTGCCGTCAAGCAAGCGCAGTCGCTGGTGGCTTCGCGCAAGGCAACGTGGGAAATGCGCAAGGTCAACGCCCACCGTCGCGCCGACATGGACGCGCTGGTGATCTCCAAAGAAAACCGCGACGACGCCAGCAACATCGCCGACTCGGCGCTGGCCGATTATCAACACGCCCAGGCACAGCTGGAAGCCGCCGAACTCAACCTCAAACGCACGCAAGTGCGCGCTGCGGTCGACGGTTATGTGACCAACCTCAACGTGCATCGCGGCGACTACGCGCGCATCGGCGAAGCGAAAATGGCCGTGGTCGACATGAACTCGTTCTGGGTCTACGGCTTCTTCGAAGAAACCAAACTGCCGCATGTTCGGGTTGGCGATAAAGCCGACATGCAGTTGATGAGCGGCGAAACGCTTAAGGGTCATGTGGAAAGTATTTCGCGCGGCATCTACGACCGCGATAACCCGCAAAGCCGCGAGCTGATCGCCGATGTGAATCCGACCTTCAACTGGGTGCGGCTGGCGCAACGGGTGCCGGTGCGGATTCACATTGATCAAGTGCCGGAAGGAGTCTTGCTGGCAGCGGGGATTACTTGCACGGTGGTGGTGAATCAGGCTTCTGTGGATAACTGATCGACCGAGTTGCTGTCATCGCGGGCAAGCCACGCTCCCACAGGATTTTTGGCGTACTCAAAATTCCTGAGCACCGCAAAACCTGTGGGAGCGTGGCTTGCCCGCGATGCAGGCAACTCGGTCCTGCAGGAAATTGCCGAACGACTAGACGCTGCAAAACGTCTCGTGCAGATGCAGCCAGATAATCTGCCCGGATGCGAGTTTTTCAAACACCACGGTCGAGCGCCGATCCGTATGCAAGCCGCTCGCATCGGTCTGCTGCTCGCGGTAACTCACCGTCGCTCCGTGTTCATGGATGGCAATCCCGTGCAGCTCGCTGAGCGCGATCCGGAACCCGCTCTTCTTGCCTCCGGCCATTTGAAACAACGCGCGCAAGGCCTCGAAATCCAGCACCCGGCCCAGCGGCGAGACCATGCAAAAGCGTGGCGAAAAACGCGTCAGCAATCGCTCCAGTTCAGCCTCGGCTTGCGCCACGGCAAACCATCGTTCGATCGCCTCGTGCGCCTGAATCACTTCGTCAAAATATTCGGTGTAGTCAGTCATGTGGATTTTTCCGGAAGGGGTGGAGAGGTCAGCAGCGCGAGCACTTTGCTCGCATCGAAACGCAGCACGGCGACCATTGGCAACAGTGTGAGCAGCGCGGCGGCGAGGAAGCAATATTTGAAGCCGTTGGCGCCCAAGGCGCCGAGCAGTGAACTGAGCAGCGCCGCGCCGAGGCAGAAACCGAGCTGGCGATTGATGTTCCACAGGGCGCTAGAGTGGCCCATTTTCTCCGGCGCGATGCCGACAAACGCCAAGGTCTGCGCGGTAACGCTGCACAGACTGCCGCCCAGCCCCATCAGCGCGTAGGCAATGATCAGCGGGCCACTTGCGGGTTGTTCAATCTGCATCAGCACAACAATCCCAACGCATTGCAACAGCATGCCGGCGATCAGCAACGGTTTGGGACCGACGCGGTTGAAGCTGCGTTTGCCAAGCATGATCGCCACGCCCGAGGCCGCCGCCCAGGACAGCATCAGCGCGCCGGTTTGCGCCGCGCCGAAACCGAGCTCGTGCAGGTACAACACGGCAATCATGTTGGTGCCGGTGAAGATGCCCGGCACAAACAGGTAGATCAGCATCGCCAGGCGCAGGGACGGGTTCCTGATCAGTTGCAGATCAAGCACCGCACCGGGTTTGTGCCAGCCATCGCGCAGATATATCCACAGGATCACGCCGCTGAACAGCAGCACACCGCCCGCGAGGTTACGAGTTGCGGCTGCGCTCGCCAGGCTCACGGCAACCAACAACAGACTCAGGGCCGACACCGCCAGCAGCAGGCCGCGAGCATCGAGGGTCGGGCGTTCGCGGGTCGGTTGGTCGGTCTTTAACCAGAGCAAGCCGAGCGCGAAAGCCAGTAACGCCATTGGCATGTTCAGGTAAAAAATCCAGCGCCATGACAATGTCTGAACGATCAACCCGCCGGCCGCTGGCGACAGCGCCGGCACCATCAGCGCCACCAGCAAAACCACGCCAGTGAAGTGCGCGCGTTGCGTCGCCGGAAACTCGCGATAGGCCAAGGCCTGACCGACCGGCAGCAGCAATCCACCGCCCAGCCCTTGCAACAGCCGCCAGCCGATCAGGCTTTCAATCGAACCGGCCTGGGCCACCAGTCCGGACGCTACGCCGAATACCAGCAACGAAGCGAGGATCAGCCGGCGCTCGCCGACCCGCGCGGCCAGCCACACACTCAGCGGAATGATCAGTGTCAGCCCGAGCATGTAAGCGTTGGTGATCCACGCCAGTTGCGTCAGCGATGCCTGCAACTGCCGGGCGATGTCCGGGTAGGCAATGCTCGCGGCGAACATGTTCAGCAAGTCGAGAGCGAACCCCAACAGATACACCAACGCGACTTTCGAGCGGTAGGCCATGGCAACTTCCCTGTGATGAGGTGTGCAGGGTAGGGCGCTTCTGATGTTAGGAAAACGCTGGTTTGGCTGTTAGTTTGTCAAAATAATTTTGACAAGGAGCGCTGCGAGCATGGTCAGCCTGGATCGTTTTGACACCTTCAAAGCTGTGGTCGAGGCCGGGTCATTGACCGCAGCCGCCGATACGCTGGGGCAGACCCGCGCAGTAGTGAGCTTCAACCTCAAGCGGCTGGAGGAAGAGTTGGGCGTGACCTTGCTCACGCGCAACACCCGGCAGCTGGCGCTGACCGATGCCGGCGAGCGCTTTTACCGGCGCTGTTTGCGCACCTTGGACGAGGCGCGACTGGCCATCGAGGAAGCGCGGTCGGAGCATTCACAACTCAAGGGCACGCTGCGCATCACCACCACCGTGGAGTTTGCGCTGGCGCAGGTGGTGCCGGCGCTGGAAGTGTTTCGTCAGCAGCAACCGCAGTTGAATATTCACTTGTCCACTTCCTCGACCCACGCCGATCTGATCTCCGAACGTTTCGACATGGCGATCCGTCTGGGGCGCATGCACGACTCCAATCTGCGCGCGGTACAGTTGTCGACGTTCGAGGTGTTTGCGGTGGCGGCGCCGGGGCTGGTCGAGCGTTTCGCGCCGGTCGACACGCTGGCGGTGTTGGAGTCGATGCCGACGCTGGGCCATGCGCGCGTGCCGGAAATGAGCGTCACCGACCCGGCCGGCACCGAGCATTTCTATCAGCCGAAACCGGGCACCAGCGCAATCGTCGCCGACAACTCGGCAACGTTGCGGGCATTCGCGTTGACCGGGCAAGGCGTGGCGATTTTGCCGCAATGGCTGATTCAGGAGGATCTGGACGCCGGGCGGTTACAGCGCTTGCTGGTGGATTTTCGTTTTGCTCCGCAAGGGGTGTACGCGCTGTACCCGGACACCCGGCACCTGCCGCTGAAGGTGCGCGCGTTCATTGATTTCATGAAGGGTTGGGCTTGAGATTTGTGTTGGCTGATCGGACCTCATCGCGGGCAAGCCACGCTCCCACAATTTTTGCGTCGTTCGGGATATTTGGTTACCCCCCAAAACCTGTGGGAGCGGGCTTGCCCGCGATTGGGTCAACTCGGTGTCAGAGCTGCCCACGCAAACCAAACCGCTTCATCAACGCCGACTCCAGCAAGCCTTTGGGCAGCAGCGTCGCCAACAACGGCAACGCCCGGCTGCCGTTACCGATCCGGATCATCCGTGGCGGCTTGCTCTGCTGCACGGCTTTGAGCAACTCGGCAGCAAACTCACGCGCCGGCGTCGGTTTGTCCTGCGACGCCTTGGCCCGTGCCCGAATGCCCTCGCGCAACGGAAACCATGGTGATTGTTCGTTGATCAACTGCTCGGCTTCATGCCCGGCATTCTTGGCGAAACTCGATTCAATCGCCCCCGGCTGAACTTCCATCACGCGAATGCCGAACGGCGCCAGCTCCATTCGTAATGCATCGCTGAGTGCATGCACTGCCGCTTTCGACGCGCAATAGGCGCCAGCGAACGGCGTGACCAGAACCCCGGAAACGCTGCCGATATTCACCACCAGGCCCTTGGCCCGACGAAGCACCGGGAACAGCGCGCGCGTCACGCCGACAATCGAAAACACATTGGTTTCAAACTGTCGCTGCATCGCCGCAACTCCACCGTCGAGCAGCGGCCCCATCGCGCCATAACCGGCGTTGTTGATCAGTACATCGAGGCCGCCGTGCTGCTGATTGATCCGTTCACCCAACAACTCCAGTGCCGTGCCGTCATTGACGTCGAGCTGCATCGCGGTGAATCCGGCAGCGCTCAATGCCGACACGTCTTCAGCCTTGCGCGCACTGGCCCAGACTTCATAACCAGCGGTTTTGAACGCATCGGCCAAGGCACGGCCGATGCCGCTGGAACAACCGGTAATCAACGCAACGGGCATGGCGCATTCCTTGTGCAAACGTGTGAGGAAGAGGATCAGTCGGAGAAACTACCCTGCAAGCGCTCGGCGCGAAACTCCAGGGTTTGCGGGCGATAACCGGGGCGCAGCGGCGGCAGCGGCAAACAGTCTTCCCAATTGCCGCCGGCCTGTAATTCGCCGGGGCCGCGATAGCGCGGGGCAGTGTATTGATTGTCGGCCAGATTGACCGTGTCGCCCGGCGCATAAGCCGCGATGCGCCAACGCAGTTCGGTCAGCGGCACGTCGTTGCCATTATTCATTTTAAGTTGCAGCGGACGATCCGCCGGGCACTGCTCCGGGGCATAACTGATGCGCAGCTCAAGGCGCGCCAGTTGCTTGACCTCGCGATTGTCCAGCCACACCACCCACATCGCCACCAACCCCAACCCGACGGCGGCCGCCATTGAAACCGGCAAGGCTTTGGCCGGGTAGCGCAGCAACAGGATCAGCCAGGTGATGATCAGCAAGACGCCGATGAACATGTTGGAACGCTCCTTGAACTCGTGACGACCATCCTACCTAAGGGGCGCGGGAATGGACATTCGCAGATATCGAAGCACCGTTGGTCGGGACTGTAATTTCTGACAGGCGCCAATTCCCTGCCTGCCGGTGTAGAAGCATTGAAGCGAGGAATTTTTCCAGGAAGCGGTGATGCACTTCAACACTCCCAAGCTGACAGTCGTTGACCCGCGCGGCTTGCCGATTCGCTCGGTCGATTACTGGCGTGCGATTGAGGGGGCAGCTGTCGAGCCACGGGTCGAACGTACCTGCCACGATGCTGCCGGGCGGCCGGTGCAGCGGTGGGACGCTCGGTTGTGGGCGTTGCAGGCGGGCGATCCCGCCACGCCGCCGAATCAGCAAACGGTGTATTCGTTGGACGCAGCAGCACTGTGCACCGTGAGTGTCGACGCCGGGGCGCAATTCAGTCTGTATGGTCTGGGCGGGGAGCTGCGGTCGGGTTTCGACAGTCGTGAGACGGTGGTGGAAATTCAATATGATCCCTCCCTGCGCCCGGTTGCGGTACTCGAACAAGGGGTCGGGCAGCCTCGTGGCTGTGTCGAGCGGTTTACCTACGGCGCTCCTGGTGTGGGTGATCAGCAGCGCAATCAGTATGGCCAGTTGATCGATCACTACGACACGGCGGGTCAAATGCGTTTCGACGCATTCGCGCTCGGCGGGCAGTGCACGGAAAACACCCGGCGTTACACACTTGATCCGCGCCTCCTCGACTGGCCGCAACTGCCAGCCGAGCGTGAGCGGCTGTTGGAAGCTCCACCAGGTGCGACGACGCAATGGCGTTACGGCGCCCTGGGCGATGTGCTTGAGCAGACGGATGCCAAGGGCAACCGTCAGTCCTTCTCCCAGACCGTTGATGGTCACTTGCGCGAATCTCGCCTGCAGCCAAAAGGCCAACCTGAAAAAACAGTGGTCAGCGCGATCGAGTACAACGACTATGGCAATGTCGAGCGCGAAACTGCAGGCAACGGCGTGCAGACCAGGCTGAGCTACCGTGCTGCAGACGGGCGTCTGATATCGCGCGAGGACAAGCACAGTGGTGCGGTTCTGCAGCATTTGATCTACGCCTATGACCGCATGGGCAATGTCTTGAGCATCGAAGACAAGGCGCTGCCCATCCGTTACTTCGCCAGCCAGCGCATTGATCCGGTCAGCCGCTTTGACTACGACAGTCTGTATCAGCTGATCCACGCATTCGGCTGGGAAGCGGGGAGCGTCAGTCAGGGGCCGCAATCGATCGGTCGTGCTGATCCGGCGGCCATCGGCAACTATCAGCAGACCTTCGATTACGACGCGGCCGGTAATTTATTGAAGCTGACCCACGTCGGGCCGCAAAGCCACGGGCGCAAGTTGCAGGCCGCGCGCTACAGCAATCGCTGCTTGCCCTGGGAAGGTGATGTGCCGCCAAGCGAAGCGAAAATCGCTGCCGCTTATGACCGCCGAGGCAACCTGCTGGAAATCGATAAAGGTCGCTCGCTACGCTGGAATTTGCGCAATCAACTGCACTCGGTCAGCCCGGTGGAGCGCGCCTCCGGCCTCGAAGACAGCGAAATCTATGTCTACGACGGCAGTGGCCAGCGCGTGCGAAAGATTCGCTCACTGCACACCAACGCCCGCTCAGTGATCGCCGAAGTGCGTTACCTGTCTGGTGGTCTGGAATTGCGCAGCGACAGCGGTACCGGTGAAAGGCTTCAGGTCATCAATATCAAAGGTGCTCTGAACACTATTCGGGTGTTGGTTTGGGACAGTCCACCGCCAATGGGTAATCATCAATACCGATACGGTTGCGCTGATCATCTGGGCTCGACCAGCCTGGAAACGGCTGATGATGGCACGATCATCAGCCGGGAAAGATTCCACCCATTCGGCGGAACCGCCTCGCAGGATGGCGATCTCGCCTACAAGTTTGTGCGCTATTCAGGCAAGGAGCGGGACGCGACCGGGCTTGATTACTACGGTCTGCGCTATTACATCCCATGGTTACAGCGTTGGGCCAGCGCAGATCCGGCGGGTTATGCCGATGGATCGAATCTGTACCGGATGACCCATAACAATCCGGTCAACTTCGTGGATGACGATGGCGCGGTCACCCGCCAACAGCTGCCAAACGGGTTGTGGGCGCCTGTCATCGCGACGGGGGCAGATCGCGTGATCGCTGGGGCGCGGAATGTCGAAAGCGGCCCTCCTCATCGTAGTGTGCCAGCGTCGGGCAAACCGACCAGTATCAGCTCTGCGCTCAATGCCGCAGAGTTCGGCCGGCTGGAGGTGAGCACACAATTTCTGGATCCTGCCCCTGGCCGCTATTCACCGGCAACAGTGGCCCATTTGAGCCGCAAACAGGGCGGGGGCGAGATGATATTCACCATGGACCGAGTGAGCTATTCGGGAGTAGCCAAAGGCGAGTTCAATGCGTTGAGGATTGTCGACATTCCGCGAGGCGAAGTCCCCGACAAAAACAGCGCGGTTTCCGGGTTCTGGGCACCTCAGGGTGGATTCGTCGACATACCGCTGCATCCGGCCGGCACGCAACCGGATCACGTTTTCACCCCCGGGTTCAGCGGCTGTTCGCTGACGGTCGACCAATTGAATGACAACGTGCTGCGAGTGCGGCATGTGGAGGGTGGGAAGGAAGATGCGCAATACAACAAACTTCCCGCGCAGGAGCATGGAATGGGTCAGGCGGCAGCCATGGAATTCGCCGATTACGGCTACGCCAAGGATCAGCAAGGTCGCTCGGAAACCGTGACAACCGGTTTCGCTTTTATGAAATACGACCGCAAACAGCAAGCCTGGAACATTCATCATCAGACCATTCAAGGCGCCAGCGGCATCGAACGCTACACCCCGGGCGGTGGCGGCATTTTCAGTCGATCGAATGCGTCGGTCTCGGTCTATTCAAAATACCGGGTCAGAAATGCCATGGCCAGGAAAATCATGACGAGCAACAGGCGAAGCGCGGGCTAGAAACAGTCATTTATCCTCTTCAAGGCAGAAGGAGTTGGCGATGGGGGGGCAATCCAGAACACCAGATGTGACGGTATTCGATCCGCGTGGGTTGGAGGTTGGCAGGGTTGCTTATTGGCGTTGTGCCGCCGACTTGCCAGTTCAGCCCCGGACAAGTCGCACCCTCCACGACGCCGCGGCAAGAGCAGTGAAGCAGTGGGATGCAAGATTGTGGGCACAGCAAGCAATAGACCCCTTGACGGTGGCCAATCTGCAATCCGTTTTCTCACTCAGGGGTGAAGTCTTGCGCACTGAAATTCTTCGGACTTCAAACTGGTTGAAGTGGGCGAGGGACCTGAGTTTTCAATAAACAAGGGTGAGCTGTCGCACCACCTGAGGCTGTTTCGGCGCCAATACCGTGAGATGTACCACAACTCGATGCGGCGAGATCCGCAGAGCAGAGATATCAGCGCGGCGCAGAATTTTGAATTGGGAAAAGAGATTGCCGAGATGACCTCCTCCTCTCTCAAGTATGCAAGCGAGCCCCGTGTATCGGAGGAGAAAACGGTCACCCACCGTTTCTTCGCATTGATCAATCGGGACGATGTCGAAAAGAAAGATCAGGACAAAGTGATTTACGGCATTGCTGAACTGAGTATTGCGTCAACGAAGGGCGGAGAGCGCACGGTTGGTGTCAGCAACGTCCTTGCGCATCCACTGTCGCAGCCGGGAGCTGAGAATTTCGCGGGTGAATCGGCTGAGTCAGCCGAGGTTTTCCGACCTTTCAAATTACGTGGTATCGGAACCTATCTGACCATTAAATCGTTGGCGCGGATGGTGGACACGCATGAGATTCAGAAAGTCAGGACAGCCGCCGTCAATCCGCGATCGGCGGCTATCGCCATAAGATTGGGGGCCAAAAAAGTAGCGTAAAAAAGCCCCCGCCCAACCCGCTTCGGATAGGGGACGCAGCGGGCTGGGCGAGGGCTTGTTGTGTTACTGAACACTTACTGCGCGATGGTTTTCACCGACACGCCGCGCTCGAGCGGGGTGGAGCGACCGTAGATATCTTCAAAACGCTCGATATCGTCTTCGCCCAGGTACGAGCCCGACTGCACTTCGATGATTTCCAGCGGGATCTTGCCCGGGTTACGCAGACGATGCACCGAGGCGATCGGGATGTAGGTCGACTGGTTTTCGCAGAGCAGGAACACGTTGTCATCGCAGGTCACTTCGGCGGTGCCGCTGACCACGATCCAGTGTTCGGCGCGGTGGTGGTGCATTTGCAGCGACAGGCACGCGCCCGGTTTGACCGAGATGTGCTTGACCTGGAAGCGCCCGCCCATGTCTACCGAATCGTAGGAGCCCCACGGACGATAGACTTCGCAGTGGTTCTGGGTTTCGCTGCGGCCCTGCTCGTTGAGCGTGTTGACCATCTGCTTCACGCCTTGGACCGAGTCCTTGTGCGCGATCATCATCGCGTCCTTGGTTTCGACCACCACGATGTTTTCCAGACCGATCACCGACACCAGTTTGCCGTTGCCGTGGATCATGCAGTTCTTGCTGTCCTGGATCACCACATCGCCTTTGCTGACGTTGCCGTTGGCGTCTTTCTCGTTGACCTCCCACAGCGACGCCCAGCAACCGACGTCGCTCCAGCCGGCAGTCAGCGGCACAACACAGGCGCGCTGGGTTTTTTCCATGACGGAGTAGTCGATGGAGTTGTCCGGGCAGCAGGCGAAAGTCGCTTCGTCCAGCGTCACGGTGTCGGCATCTTGCTCGCTGCGTTCCAGGGTCAGCAGGCAGGTGTCGTAGATGTCCGGATCGTGCTTTTTCAGTTCTTCGAGGAAGCGGCTGGCGCGGAACAGGAACATGCCGCTGTTCCAGTAGTAACCGCCGGACTCGACGTATTCGGTGGCGCGTTTGACGTCAGGTTTTTCGACGAAGTGCGAGACGCGGCTGACGCCCTCCGGCAGCAGCGAGTCTGCGGTGGATTTGATGTAACCGTAACCGGTTTCCGGTTTGGTGGCAGGTACGCCGAACAGCACCATCTCGCCGTTTTCCGCAGCGACGGTGGCCAGGGCCAAGGCGCGTTGCAGGGCTTTCTGATCTTCCAGCACGTGGTCGGCCGGCAGCACCAGCATCAGTTCGTCACGACCTTCGTTGACCAGCATCATCGCGGTCAGCGCCACGGCTGGCGCGGTGTTGCGGCCGAACGGTTCCATCAGGATGCGCTGGGTTTCCAGTTTGCGGCTGGCCAGTTGCTCGTTGACGATGAAGCGGTGGTCCTTGTTGCAGACCACGATCGGGGTGTCCATGCCTTCGAACACCAGGCGTTCCAGGGTTTGCTGGAACAGCGTGTGTTCGCCGGTCAGGGCGAGGAATTGCTTAGGGAATTGTTTACGCGAAAGCGGCCAAAGACGTGAGCCGCTACCACCTGACAAGATCACCGGAATCATATTGTTACTCCATAAAATCGATTGGTTAGAGGCACGAACGCTGTGTCGTTTCACTCTTGTTTTTGTCACATATCCGAACTCTCACCTCGGTCCCTGTGGGAGCCTGGCTTGCCAGCGATGGCATCACCTCGATGTATCTGCAGAACCGAGGTGTCTGCATCGCTGGCAAGCCAGCTCCCACAGGAAGCCGGGTCAGTTCGGGAAAAATTGGTTAGCGGGTCGATACCGGGCGTTTCACCCAGACTGGCGACAGGCTGCTGCCCGAGCCGGTGACGTACAGCACTGCTGCCTCACCGCGCTCCAGCGCAACCGGCTTCACGTCGCCGACTTTCTTGTCGCCTTCGTACAGCGCGAGGCTGACTTTGACCGGGTTGATTTCACGTTCGCCACGGCCCTTGGCGGCGACATTCGGCACCACGTCGGTCTTGCCGTCGGCGGTTTTCAGGGTCAGCGCTTTGTCGCTGAGGTTCTGCACACGTACCAGGGATTTCTGCTTGTTCTTGAACGGCGGTTCTTCGATCAGTTGCGGTGCGCCGGAAGCGTTGTTGACCAGGGTGTAGTAGTGATCCCCGGCGAGTTTCACCGGCAGGGTCTGGCTGCCGACCTTGGCGCTGTAATCGCCACCCGGCATGAAGCTGAAGTCGCTGCTGGCCAGTGGCGCAACATCGCTGAGGTTGGTGCTGCCAACGGTGGCGCTGACTTCCGCGTTGCTGGCGTTGTAGATGCGCACGAAGCTCGAGCCTTTCGGCGCAGTCGGGCCGTACAGCGCGGCGTCGCCACCGGCGAATGCGGGTACGGAAAGCACGCTGAGGCCAGCAACCAGTGCGAAGCTTTTAGCGAGACGGCGAGGAGTAGTAGTGAAAGTCATGGTGTACCTCTCTTTCAGTTTTGCGCCCGGTCGGGCGTCTCGGATTTAGTGTTTGCAACTACGTTTTGTTGGCGTGCGCCGGCTTGTTTGAGCTCTGCGACCCACTGCGGGTCGGCGTCACCGATTTCGTTGTTCACAGGCAGATAACGTTCAGGAAACTCCCAGATCAGCACCTGTGGCGGGCTGTTCTTGAAGTCATCGCTTTTCAGATAGCTGAGCATCGGCAGAATCGGGCCGTGGCCGTCTTCGGCGTAATTGACCACGTCGCTGTGCAGCGCTTGCTTGAGCGCACCAACGAAGTTCCAGTTCGGGTTGGCGCTGTAACTGGTGCCGATCAGTGCGACCGGTACTTCGCTGTTGGCGAACAGTGCGTCGTCACCGGCAGGCTGATCGCCAGCCGCCACGGTGTTGCGCTTTTGCAGTGGCTCTGGCGCCGGCATCAGGTTTTCAAACAGCGGATCGAGCGGCAGGAACAGACGCAGGTCGCCCTTGTGCGTGACCTTCTCCGCTGGCGTGGTGACGAAGCGCTGCGGTTCGCCGCTGAGCGGGAATTTTTCAGCGATGGTCTTGGCCAGGGTGTTGGCGGCGATTTCCGCACCTTCCGGCGTCCAGTGCGTGTCGGTGCGCAGGAACACTTGCTGACCGTTGTCTTTAGCCTGCTGGAATGGCTTGAGCAGATCAGGCGCAAGGATCTTGTCCGCCGCGACCCGCGCGTGGAAATCCTCGTAAAGGTTGGCGTGGATGCTCGCCGGTTTCACCTCACCCAAGTGCTCCGGGTACAGGCGAACCTTGGCCGGCACAATCGCCATCACCAGTTTCACGCCTTTCTCTTTAAGGGTCTGGCGCACGCCTTCGACCAGCGCGTAGTTGCCTTGCAGGTTCAGCTCTTCGTTGACGATCGGGTTGAATTCCTCATCGCTGTACAACCATTGATCGCGACCGAGCACGACGCCCGGACGACCTTCGTTGAACAGTTTGAAATCCAGCGCGGCCCAGAGATTGGTGCCCAGACGCTTGATCGGGAATTCGTCGTCGTAATGGGTTTCCACGGCTTTGCTCCAGCGACCGTTGAGCACGGTCGCGTCGGCGTTGGTGCTGAAGCCGAAGAAGCTGCGCACCGACCACACGCCGAGCACCAGCAGGGTCACCAGAAACAGCGCGATGTAGAAGATGCGTAATGAGCGGGTCATGTCAGATCCCTCAGAACTGGAAGTAAAGGAACGGCGAGAAGCTTTGCGCCGAGAGTTTGAGAATCGAGGCAATGAACAGCAGCAGAATCGCTGCGCGCATTGCGTAGCGCGACCAGTCAGCCGTCCAGTAGGCCGGTTGCACCTGGGCGTCGACGCCGACGATGTAGCCGGGTTCGTGGATGCTCGCCGGGTTGTCGCCGGGCACCGCTTTGATCATTCCAGGTGTTGCGGTGGCAGGGCCGTCGGCCGCGACGTTGACGTCTGGCTTGACCTTGGCCGGTGGCTGATTGGTGTACAGATCACGCAGGCCGAAGAACGCCAGCGTCACGTAGGCCACCACCAGCGTTGCGACTTGCAGGCCGGTGAGGCTGGCCTGATTGAGTTCCGACAACGACCATTCGCCGAAGCTGAACATCGCGCCGTACATGCGCCCGGCAACGTGCAGGTTCTCTGCGCGGAAGATCACCCAGCCCATCACTACCAGCAGGAACGTCAGTGCCCAGCGGATCGGGTTGAGGCTGCGTGGCGAAGTGTTCAGGCCCAGCGCTTTTTCAATCGCCAGCCACATGCCGTGCCAGGCGCCCCAGACGATGTAAGTGATGTTCGCGCCGTGCCACAGACCACCAAGCAGCATGGTCAGGAACAGGTTGCGATAGGTCATCAACGTGCCTTTGCGGTTACCGCCAAGGGTGATGTACAGGTAGTCACGCAGCCAGGTGGACAGGCTGATGTGCCAGCGACGCCAGAACTCGGTGATCGACTGACTGATGTACGGCTGTTTGAAGTTTTCCATGAAGCGGAAACCCATCATCAAGCCCAGACCAATCGCCATGTCGCTGTAGCCGGAGAAGTCGAAGTACAGCTGCGCGGTGTACGCCAGCGCGCCGAGCCAGGCATCGCCGGTAGTCGGGTTTTGCAGGGCGAAACAATGGTCGGCAACCACCGCCAGGGTGTCGGCAATGAACACCTTTTTGATGAAACCCTGCATGAACCGCGTGCAGCCCTCGGAGAACTTGTCGAGGGTGTGGGTGCGGTTGTTGAACTGGTCGGCGAGGTCACGGAAACGCAGGACCGGGCCGGCAATCAGGTGCGGGAAGATCGCCACGAACGCTGCGAAGTCGATCAGGTTACGCGTGGCCGGGGTGTCGCCGCGATACACGTCGATGATGTAGCTGATCGACTCGAAGATGTAGAACGAGATACCGATCGGCAACAGCACGTGGGTCAGGATGAACGGCGACAGACCGACCGAAGTCATCATCGCGTTGATGCTGTCGACGCCGAAGTTGGCGTACTTGAAGTAGCCGAGGATGCACAGATCCACTGCCACGCCGAGCAACAGCCAGCGCTGGGCCGGTTTGGTTCTGACCCCGGCGGCGCCGACTTTCAGGCCGATCCAGTAGTTCCACAGCGTCACAGCGGCGAACAGCGCCAGGAAGTCCACCCGCCACCACGCATAAAACACGTAGCTGGCGAGCAGCAGCAGCAGATTGCGATAACGAATCCCGCTCAGGTAGTACATGCCGAGAAAGATCGGCAAGAACAGAAACAGGAACACGTTGGATGAAAATACCATCCCGATCTCTCCAGTTTTAACCAACAGTCAAGGGCCAAAGCCCCCCCAAACCCCCCACGCAAAACCGGAGGGCTAACTCAAATCTCGATGCTCCCCTGTAGGAGCTGCCGGAGGCTGCGATCTTTTGATCTTGATCTTAAAAAACAAGATCAAAAGATCGCAGCGTGCCGCAGCTCCTACAGGGTTTTGCGTCTGCCTTACGAACCTTTGCCCTTTTCATGGGACGGGTCGTAGACCTTGGTCAGATCCCCGCCAAGCCGGAAGGTCTTGAACGGCTGCATCTCGCGCTTCTTCTCGATCACATCCGCCGGGCAGGTGTAGAGCGTGCAGAACGGTTCGAGCCAGGCGAATTTGGAGTCAACCTTGAGGTCGTCCATGTCCTGTTTTTTGCCGTTCTTTTCTTCAAAGGCATCGGGGTCTTTCACCCCGGCCAGCACCCGGTCACCCAGACGTTTCAGCGCGCCATTGTTTTCCTGACGCAGATCCACACCATTGACCTGCGCGAAACTGGCGATCATCGCCAGCGGCGGCAGGGCGTAGTTGTGATAGGCGAGGGCGCGTTGCTGGCGCTTGAGTTCGTTGGGCAGGAAGCCGTCGGCATCGACTTGATTGACGCCGACCTTGTATTCCTTCACCGACCAGTCGAACAGGTCGCGACGGTTGGTGGCGATAGAAGTTGCCATCACCGACCAGGCGGCCCAGTACGAGTGGTTGTTGGTTTTTTCCAGCGGCAGGTTGTCCCAGTCGCTGACCACTTGATCGGCCATCTTGCTGAACCACGCCTCGATCAACTGCGCTTGCTGCTGATGCTGGGCCAGTGGATGCGAGTCGGAGAACTTCAGGCGAATGTACGAAGAGGCCATGCTGCCCAACGCCCATTTGCGCATCGACTTGCCGGTGTGGTTGAAGTCCTTGGACATCAACGCGTCAGCCTTGGCCCACGCGGTCAGCCAGTTCAGCGTGCATTCGAGCTGCTCCGGGCGACCGTCGCGCATGAACTGCATCACGCGTTTGGCGGTGCCGCGTTCCAGCGTGGTGATGTCTTTGGTGGTGTCGCGGAAGGCTTTTTCCGACTGCACGTTCAGGGTCGAACGGGCCTTGTCCGAGCCTTCGTATTTGCTGCGAAATTGCAGCGGGCCGGTGTACGGCGTCGGCAGTGCATCGCAGCCTTCGCTGTTGTCGCCGGTCTTGAATTTTTCCACCGGCGCGAAGTAGCCCTGAGGTGGACGCAGTGGCGCAGCGGCCTGAGTCGCCCCGGCGAACATCGCCAGGCTCAGCAGCGTTGGCGCCAACAAGGATTTCAATTTCGGATTTCGCATAGCAGACCTCATTGCCCGGCCTGAGCAGTTTGTTGCCCAGTGCTCGGGAATACGTTGCGTTTGCAGATTTTCGCTTCGACTTTCTGTGGCGCGGCACCCGCTTCCGGGCCCTGGACTTCGACGGCCAGCAGATTTTGCGAGGCCCAGTCTTCGTCCGTGCGCAACTCAAAGGCGAAACGACCGTCGGTATCGGAGGTTTCCGGTTTCTCGATCTTGATGTCCTCGTGGCGACCGTTCATGTACCAGAGGGTGGCTTGCAGGGTTTTCACCGAGGGGTCGGCGAAGCGGATGTCCACCTGATGGCTGCTGTTCTGCAGGTTCAGGTTTTTGCTGTTGACCAGCAGTTCTTGTTTGCTGCCCGGCTTGAGCGTGGTGCTGCCGGTCATCTGTGCGTCTTTGCCTTCGCAACCGTTATCCAGCAGCGCCATCATCTGGCGGTAGATGGTTTCCTGGTCGAGGCGATACAGCGGCGAGAATTCCCAGATGAGAATTTTCGGCGGGGTTTTCTGGAATTCGTCGCTGCCCAGATACTGCAACATCGAACCTTCCAGACCACCGCCGGGAAACGCAACGTTGAGGATGTCCGCGCCGATGGCTTCCTCAAGGAAACCTGCGAAGTTGTAGTTCTTGCCGCTGTGCGAGGTGCCGACCAGGGTGATTTGCGGGTTGCCGGAATCACCGAACAGGTCGCCGTCGCCCGCTTCGCCTTTCGGCTCGGTGGTGAACTGGTCCATGTACTGGATCGCGTAACTGGTGCCACACAGCTGGCCGGCCATGTTATGCAGAGTGCCGGTCTTGCCCATGCGCCCGGAGCGCTTGGTTTCGAATTCACGCTTGGTGATGTCGGCGAAAGCCGGGATCTGCTTGACCTTCTCGGCGACGATTTTAGCCGTGCGCTGGGCGCCGTATGGCGTCCAGTGCTGGTCGCCACGGAAGTAGAAGTCGTGGGCGGGCAGAGTGTCTGGCAGCGACTCGTTGGTCAGCGGCGACAAGTCCGGCACCACATAACCCATCTGCGCGAAACGGCCGAGCATGCTCTTGTAGTTCTTCAGTGCCTTGTCGTAATCGAACGCGGCTTTTTCCTGCGGGTTGAGCTTGTTGCGATTCACCAGACCCCGGGTCGGTTGATAGACAATCACCAGCTCGACGCCTTTGCTCTTGAACGCATCGTGCAACTGCTGCAGGCGCTTGTAGCCGGCCGGGGTGGTGTTGAACTCGGTGCGCAAGTCTTCCTGGGTACGGAACAACCAGTCGCCTTGGGCTTGCACCAAGGTGGTGAAGTTCTGCTGATAACGCGTGGTGTAGTTCTTCGCGTCGTGCGCGGCCGGGCACAGGTTGCAGCACGGCTCGGCGGTGAACTGCGGCGCTTTGACTTCGTCCGCGCGGGCGCCGTTGCTGGCCGCCAGAATGCCCACGGTCAGGGCCGACAGGCTGAGTAATTTGATCAAGTGTGGGTGCATAAATTATCCTCAGTCCTGCATTTCGGTCTGGCGTTCGACAGGGTCGATCAGCACGGCTTTCTGCTGGCGCACCAACAGGTCAAGAATTTCATCCTGACGTTCGCCGAGGATGCCGTTGAAGCTGATGCCGCTGGATTTGGTCGGCGCCAGCATCGATACGCGATACAGCTCGACGCTCAACGGCGAATCGATCGACAGCGGGCCGCTGCCGTTGGCCGCCAGTTCGCCGCCAACCACGATCAGCGACACCTGGGCGTCGAACGGATCGAGCTTGATGTCACGGTCGGTGTCGCTCAGATCCTTGATGTGGCCGTAGACGCCGGTCAGCCCATTGGCCATGGCGATGTTTTCGTACAGGCGAATGTTCACGCTGTTACGAATGCGGATGCCGTGGCGCCGGTTGCTGATGACCTTGTTGCCCCACAGCAGATTGTCGGCAGACTCGTAGAGGGTGATGCCGTCTGTGTGGTTCTGGTAGATCTCGTTGTAGGCGATGATGTTGTTGACGCTGTTACGGTCGATCACCAGGCCCGAGAGTTTGTTGTCGTAGCTTTTGTTGTTGAAGATAAAGCTGTCGTTCACCTCACGGGAAATGATGATCCCGTGTTTTTTCTTGGTGCCGTGGACGGTGTTCTCGGCAATGATCAGACCGTGCGAGCGGTCGTGTGGGTCGATGCCGTAAACGATGTTGTCTTTGTAGGTGTTGCCCTTGACCACGAAGTCGCGGGTCTCGTAGCAGTAGAAGCCGTACCACATGTCCGAGAATTCGGAACCGACGATCCAGCCAGTCGGCTCGGGACGCTTGAGCACCTTGGCCATGTTCGGCGTGTACTGGGAAATACTTACGCCGTACGACTTACTGTTGGCGTAGCCGAAGCTGGCCATCTTGCTGTTGACGATGTAAGTCTCGGTGCCGCCCCAGGCCAGCAGGAACGGACGGAATTCTTTCGGCGAACGAAAAGTTGCCGGGCCGTTTTCCTTCTCGCGCCAGCCAGTGATTTTGGTATCACGCACGAACAGCTGACCGTCGTTGACCAGGAACGAACCGGCCTCTTGCGACAGGCGCAATTCCTGGGTCTGCCCGTCGATTTCGAGGATGCCTTTACGGCCGACCACGATCGGCAGCTTCGACAGATACACGCCCGGCGCGGTTTCGCTGAAGTACTGCTTGGGCAGTTTCTGCGCGAGTTCCTTGAGGTTCATGTAGCCGTCGTCAACGAAGATCGCCTGCGGGATACCGTGCTGACGCACCACCCACTCGGCCATCTTGTTGTCGCCGCCGATGAAGTCCTTCAGGGCGTCTTCCTGCATCATTCGGCGCACGCTGACCTTGCCCGCTTTGCTGCGGACGATTTTCGCGGCAGCGGCTTCGGCGGTGTAGCCGGAGATGTCCGGCAGTTTCGGTGCGGCCAGATTCAGCGCCTCGGTCGGCGCGCTGCTGACGGTGTAAGTCTTGGCTTGTTGCAGCTCTTTCGCAGTGGTCACCGGTTTGGCCGGCTCCACTGTGGCGAAGGCGCCGGCCGAGGCCAGCAGCATCGCGCCGGCCAGCAGACTGAGTGAGCCTTTGCGGGCACTGTTCATGTCGGGCACTCCCTTGGCGGTCAGCATCAGAAGCGCCAGATCACGTCGACGAACGCGCGGTGCATGTACGAATCGACTTGCTTGCCGTAGGCATCGCCGGGCTTGAACACGCCGCCACGGAAACGCACCAGCGCCGACGGCTCATCGATCGACTGGCTCAACGCCGCCGGCAACAGGCCTTGCTTGAAGTACTTGGTGACGACCAGATCCATCTCCTGACCCAGATCCTTGTTGCCATCTTCCAGCGGCAACGAAGTGCTGGAGAGGATCGCGCCAGTGCCGTCGTCGGTGTTGTTCTCGACCGCGTTGATGCCGTTGCTGCCGACCGGCTTGTTGCCGTCGACACGCCAGAACTTGTGGTAGATCAGGCTGGCGTCGTACTCGTCGTTGAGCATCCACGAACCGAACAAGGTCGCGGTCTGCATGTTGTTCATTTCGCCACGGAACGCTTCGCCGAAACGGTGTACTCGTGAACGCGTACCGGTGTAGTTCGAGCGGTTGCTTTCCAGGCCGGTCTGTTCGTAATCAGCGCTGGCGCGGGCATAGGCTGCGCCGACTTGCCATTGCGGATCGAGGCGCAGACGCACGCCGATGTCGGTGGCCCAGCCATTGACGTCATCGCTGCGCTTGGCCTGCGTTGGACGCGTGCCATCGGCGTTCAGCGCGTTGACCGTGTCACGGTCGCCGCTCATGCCGGTGATGCTGCCCCAGTAGTTGACGCTGTTGGTGTTGCGCCAGTTATAGGCGTCGCTGTCGGCGGTCAGGCCGAGCCAGCTGATGTCGCCATTCTCTTTCTTGTCCAGCGAATCGCCGGCAACGCCTGGCTCTGGATAGTCGAGTTTGCCGTCATCGTGGGTGTGGTGACCGCGAATGCCGACCCAGTTGCCCGGTGTCCATTGGTAAGCGGCATCGGCGTAGGCGTGCAGGCGATCCTTGTCTTTCGGCGCCAGCTCTTTCAAGTCGGTGCGGTATTCGCTGAAGCGTTCGGCGACACCGGCATTGGCGCGCAGCAGGGTCGTGTCGAAGGTCCAGTTCAGCGCTTCGATGTTGCTGTCGCGCCACTGGCCGTCGTCATTGCGCAGGCGCTGGCGACCGAGCTTGAGCATCTCGCCCGGGTAAGGAGTGAGGCCGCTGTAGCCGACCCAGAACTCGCGCATGGCCAGGTAGTTTTTCTTGGTCTTGCGATCACCGCTGTCGGTGGTCTTGGTGGCGTCGCTGTCCGACTGCTGCAGGGTGTCGGTCTCGATGATGTCGGTCGAGGTCACGGCCTGGCCCATGGCGTAGGCGCTCCACGCGCCGCTTTCGCCGTAGACCCATGGACGCAGGTCGAGGCCGACGCCGTTGACGTCGCCGCCGCTGGCAGTACCCAGATCACGGTCGTCTTCGGACTGGCCGGTGAGCTTCACTTCGAGGCCGAAGTTTTTGCTTTCAGTCATCGCGGCGAGAGTCGGGCAGGACCAGATCAGCGCGAAAGTGAGGCCAATGCCGGCCTTCACGAATGGATTGAGCTTCATAGTTTTTCCTCGCCGTCTTCTTCTTGCAGGGCGTGCAGTTGCAGCGTGTTCTGGTTCAGCGCGCCACGGCTGGCCTGCTCTTGTTGCAGCAGGCGCCGGGCTTCGGCCAGACGCTCGGGCGGCAGTTGCGCGGCGAGGGTGGTCGCCAGCTCATCCGCCTGCGGAGTGTTTTGCGCTTTGGCCAATTGGCTGAATACATAAGCGTTGAGCGGGTCGGGCTTGGTGCCTTTGCCTTGAGAAAACAGCTGGGCGATGGCGAAATCGGCGCTGTTCTGGCCGTTGCGCGCAGCGGTCAACAGATGATCGAGGGCCTTCTGCGGATAGACCTTACCCAGGTAACCACGGCGATAGATCTGGCCGAGGTAGTAGTCGGCGGCGACTTCACGGCCGACAGCTTTCTGGAAATGTTCCTCGGCGACCTTGGCATCGGCCGGGACCATTTTGCCTTCGTAGTAGAGCTTGCCGAGCAACAGTTCGGCGCGCGGCTGATCCGCTGCGCGGCCGTTTTCCAGGTACTTCATCATCTGGTCTACGTCGCCCAGTTCCGGGTAGTCGTAGAGCAATTGCGCGAGGGTCACCCAGGATGCCGGGTAGCCCGGAGCGATTGGCTCGAGCAGCGACTGCGCGGTTTTTTCGTCGGTCTTGCCCAGGGTCGGATCAGCCAATACGCGGGCGACGCTGTCGACGCGCTGAGCACTGACCGTGCCACGGCTGTGACCGGCCTGCAGTTGCTTGATCAGCTCGGCCTGTTGCTCGGGCTGGGCACGTTTCTGATAGACCGTGGCCAGTTCGACGTAGCAGATGTCGGTGCTGTTGAGCGCGGCTTTGCAGATCTTTTCCACGTCATCCAGATGCTGGTCGTAGGTGCCCTGAGTGCGATACAGAAGCACTTGCGCCAGGCCCGCTTCCGGATAACCGGATTTGCGCCACTGGTCGATCTGCTGCTGGGCATTGATGTTCGGGAAGCTGTGCGGGTATTGCAGATAGAGCATCGCCAGCGGGATCAGCGTGTTGCCTTCGCCGTTGGCGGCGGCTTTTTTCAGCAGGCTTTCGGCTTCCTGATGCTCGGCTTCGGTCGAGCCAGGCTTGGCCACCAGCAAGCGCCCGAGACGCGCCTGAGCACGCGGCGACACGCTGGCCGCCGCGCGATAGGTGGCTTCGGCCTGTTTCATTTGCGCCGGGTCGCGGCTGTCGACCTGAATGTCGGCCAGACCGACCTGGGCTTCGCTGTAGCCCAGATCCGCCAGTTGCCGATAATTCTGCGCCGCAGTTGCGGTGTCGCCGCGCTTGAGCGCTTCGTTGGCCAGACGCTGGTCGGGCAGGCCGGCGCAACCGGCGAGAGACACTGCCAATGCCAGCGAGCAGACGATATGGCCCCTGTGGGAGCTGGCTTGCCAGCGATTCAGGCGACTCGGTATTCCAGCAAGACCGCAGTGATCCCATCGCTGGCAAGCCAGCTCCCACAGGGATTGTGGTGTTTTCAGGAAAAAGGTCACAGGCATGTCCTCGACTTAAAGACCGGAAGCCATGGCTTTGTCGATCAGCCAGTTCAGGTTCGGGCCACGGTCGCTGTTCACTTCCACCGGGCGGCCGGCGAGGCTGCTGTCGAGCGGCTCATCAGGCTGGATCTGCACGCGGATATCGGAGGACAGATCGGCGCTTTTCAGGCTGGTGCTGCTGACGATCTTGCCGGTGCGGGTTTGATCTTCGCCGGCGATCTGGAAACTGACGTGAGTGCCCGGACGCACATCGCTGAACTGGCGATAGGAGAAGCGCGCCTCAACGGTGGCCTGAGTGTTGCGCGGCACCAGTTGGAAAATCACATCACCTTTGCTCGCGTATTGACCGTCAGCCACCAGTTGCTGAGCCACGGTGCAATCGCACGGCGAGGTCAGGGTGCCGGTCATTTGCTTGCCGAACAGTTCTTCAACCTTGGCCGGGGCCAGTTGATCTTCTTCCAGATGGCCCTTGAGTATGTCGAGCATGCTGGTGCTGAAGGTCGCCAGCGGTGCGCCTTTGGCGGCAACGCCGTCAGCCTTGACCAGACTCTGCACAGTGCCGTCGCGCGGCATGGTGATGTTCATCCCCGGCACGCTGACCAGACCGGCCTGCGCATGGCTGACGAAGTACATGCCGTACACCGATTTGGCGATGAAACCGAACGCCACCAGACCGACCACGAAAATACCGGCGCTAAAGGTCACAGCTTTCAGACGCCCGAACGGAGTCATGCCATGCCCGCCATCCTTGACCTTGCGCGCCTTGGTGAAGTTGTCACGCTGCAGGGTTGCCAATACTTCGCCGATGCTGACGATGTCGCCGGCCAGGTGCGAAGTAATCAGGTGGCGCAGGGTGGAAATGTCCTGCTGATCGAGGTTCTGGAACTGGCAACCGACGCGGCCGGTCTGGCGGTCGAAGGAGCGCACTTGCAGCTCGACATCCATGGCCAGGCCGAGGTTGTCGATGACGAATTGCAGGCGTGCCTTGTGCACCTCGCCGATGGTCAGCGGCATCTGCCCGGCGTTGAACGCCAGGCCACCGGCGGACAGATCCAGCACGCGGGTTTCCAGCGGCGTCCGGTCAGGTCCGAAGAAACGCAGCTTGGCCGGGATTTTTACACGGGCGTGTTGGCGCTGGGCTTCGGATTCGTGCACTACGTTGGCGTTGACGGCGGTATTCATATTGGCGATTTCCTTGTTAATTCAATAGGGGCGGGTCAGACCATCATCAGCAGCACGGCGACAAAAATGCTGCCGGCGGAGAAGGTCATGGTCCGAGACGACCAAGTGTTGAACCAACGTTGAAAGCTGGCGAGATCACGGGTCAGGGAAGTGGGCTGGCGCGTCCAGGATTGTTGGTCGAGGCGGAAGAACACGTAGATCTTCACCAGCGCGCCGACGATCTGGTTGTAATAGAGAATCACCGGGTAAGCCGGGCCGATACGGTGGCCGGAACACGACAGCAGCAAGGTCAGAATCAGGCGGGTAATGCCGATCCACAGCAGGTACACGAGGATGAACGCGCTGCCGTACTTGAAGCTGGCGATGATCGCCACGGTCAGCCCGAGCAGCGAGGTCCACATCGATACGCGCTGGTCGAAGAGCACCAGCGAAGTGAACGCACCGAGGCGTTTCATACCGAGGCCCAGGGCACGCGAGTTCTGGCGCAGGTTATTGCCGTACCAGCGGAACATCAGCTTGCGGCTGGCCTTGATGAAGCTCTTTTCCGGCGGGTGTTCCACGGTGTGGATCGCCGCGTCCGGCACGTAAAAGGTGTCGTAACCGAGGCGCATCAAGCTGAACCAGCTCGACTTGTCGTCGCCGGTCAAAAACTTGAAGCGGCCCAGGCGCCAGTGTTGCAGCGAGTCGCTTTCAACGTCGGCGATGAAGTCCGGGTTGGTCACTACGCTGGCGCGAAATACCGACATGCGACCGGTCATGGTCAGCACGCGTTTGGACAGGGCCATCGAGCACATGTTGATGTGGCGCTGGGCGAAGCGCAGCTTGTGCCACTCGCTCATGATGTAGCCGCCGCGCACTTCGCAGAACTCGTTGGTGGTCAGGCCGCCGACGTTGCCGAACAGCTGGAACCACGGCACGGTCTTGCGCACTACGCCCTCGGCGAGCACGGTGTCGCCGTCGATCACGGCCACCACAGCGCGGTCATCCGGCAGGTGCCGCGAGATTGCACGGAAGCCGTAGGCCAGGCCATCGCGCTTGCCGGTGCCGGGAATGCGCACGAAGTCGAGCTTGACCCGATCCGGCGGATTCATCCGCGCCCACAGGCTTTTCACCAGCAGCTCATCGGACATTTCCACGATCGAGCAGACCATGGTCGCGGGCAGGCCGCAGTCGATCGCTTCGCGGATCACCGAGCTGTAAACCTGCGCGGTGGTCAACGCGTCGATACGAAAACTGGTGACCATCAGGTACACGTGCGACGGGTCCGCCGCAGCACCCAGCTTGCGCACTTTACGGCGCAGGTGCGGGTAGACGATGTACAGAAAGATCATGCCGCGCACAAAGTGCGTGGCACCCATCGAGTAGCGCCAGATACCCACGGCGCCAATCAGGAAAATGAAGTCCTTCGACTCGGAGTCGAACGTGGACGCGGGCAGCATCAAGGCGAGGCCCATCAGCAGGCTTAAAAACAAAAGCCAGCCGGCAGCTTGCAGAAAAAAATGTTTGAGCTTGTTCGACATAACCGTCATCCGAAGGTGATGGAGGCTTCAAGCCGCCTTGTCAGCGGCTTGAAGCTCGAGGCTTGCTGCTGACTTACCAGCAGATGCCTTCGGTACGGGTGCCGGGATCAGTGGCCTTGGCCATGAAGCCGACCAGGTCGATGACCTGTTTGCCGTGCGGTGCCTGTTGCGCCAGCGCACGGAACTTCTCGTCACGGTTGCCCAGGATGATCACGTCGGAGTTGTTGATCACGTCGTCGAAGTTGGCATTGAGCAGCGACGATACGTGCGGGATCTTCGACTCGATGTAGTCCTTGTTCGCGCCGTGGACACGGGCGTACTCGACGTTGCTGTCGTAGATGCTCAGGTCGTAACCCTTGCCGATGAGCATTTCGGCCAGATCCACCAGCGGACTTTCGCGCAGATCATCGGTGCCGGCCTTGAAGCTCAAGCCGAGCAGGGCGACTTTGCGCTTGTCATGGCTTTCGACGATGTCGAAGGCGTTCTGCACTTGCGAGACGTTGCTGCGCATCAGCGAGTTGAGCAGCGGCGCTTCGACGTCCAGCGAACCGGCGCGGTAGGTCAGCGCACGCACGTCTTTTGGCAGGCACGAACCGCCGAAGGCGAAACCTGGACGCATGTAGTACTGCGACAGGTTGAGGGTCTTGTCCTGGCAGACCACGTCCATTACTTCACGGCCATCGACGCCGACGGCTTTGGCGATGTTGCCGATCTCGTTGGCGAAGGTCACTTTGGTCGCGTGCCAGACGTTGCAGGTGTACTTGATCATCTCGGCCACAGCGATGTCCTTGCGGATGATCGGTGCGTCGAGCTCTTCGTACAGCGATTGCAGAACGTCGCCCGAAGCCTTGTCGAACTCGCCGATGACGGTCATTGGCGGCAGATCGTAGTCGGCGATGGCGGTGGATTCGCGCAGGAACTCAGGGTTGACCGCGACGCCGAAATCAACGCCGGCCTTCTTGCCGGAGCAGTCTTCGAGGATCGGGATGACAACGTTTGCGACGGTGCCCGGGAGTACGGTGCTGCGCACCACGATGGTGTGGCGGGTGGTCTTGTCACGCAGAACAAAACCGATCTCGCGGCATACCGCTTCGATGTAGTTGAGTTCCAGATCGCCGTTCTTCTTGCTTGGCGTGCCGACGCAGATCATCGACAGGTCAGTATCGCGAATCGCTTCGGCGAAGTTGGTAGTACCGCGCAGACGACCGGTCTGAATACCTTGCTGCAGCAGTTCGCCCAAACCTGGTTCAACAATGGGAGATTTGCCAGCGTTGATCATGTCGATCTTGTCTTTGGCAACATCGACGCCAATTACGTCATGGCCCCGTGCAGACAGGCAACCGGCACATACCGCGCCAACGTAACCCAAACCAAATATGCTGATGCGCATCGCAATTACCTCTGTATATATCAGGCCGTTAGATGGCCGGAGTTAATGGTGTTCAGCGGTCATAGTGCACTCGCAAGTGCGCCTTACTGGCGCCGCAATGCCGTGTGCAGGCATACAAAGTTGCGAGTGTCTAAATAAGTGCACTCAAGGTGTGCGCAACCAGGCCTTGTAGTTATGACTTGCCCTGTAATGCAGCCAATCCACATTTTTTGGGTATTGGTGCACCGGTGTTTCACGCTCGATCTCTGGAAAAATGCCAATAGATCAATCGGTTGAGTGCTCAGGTGAGCACGTTGATAGGGGCGCAGTCTTGGCCTCGCAGGGGATAGTAATGCTGCGTATCTCCTGTGCTTCGTTCTTCGTTCAGACTAGTGAGTCATCTATTCAAGTAGTCGTGACAACTTGGTTACATGGCTTTCATCTGTGCGTAAGTTATCTCGTACAAACTCGGCGAGAATCGTTACCGGTGGTATGAGCTACGCATTTGGACATAGTTCCTGTCCGCTGATCGCTCAGTCTGAAATTTTTTGAAATATTGAGAAAGATGGCACTGCTCTCATATTGATAGCACTTTCGATTTCGCCCTTTAATACCGGGGTCGTAATCAAGGTCGATATTTTTGTGCCACTACAGAGAAAAAATTTGCGTGCCACTACTGAAAAAAATGACAAGTGTCGAGTGAAACTAAAATTAGAAAACAGGGGCGTAGTTTTATGGCGCCAAGAAAACGGCGGAAACTAGCGAGGGTTTTTTGACATCGTGCGAGGTGCACGACTCTTGTAATAAAGAGTCGTGCAATGGGCATGCTTTATTCGGGGGCGTGATCGCGCAGAAACACCAGATTGTCCGGTTTAGACTGTTCGGCACTGAAGCGATAACCTTGAGCATCGAACTGCTTGAGGGCGGCGGGATCGTTGATGCGTTCCTGGATCACGAAACGGCTCATCAGGCCTCGGGCTTTTTTGGCGTAGAAACTGATGATTTTGTATTGGCCGTTCTTCATGTCCTTGAACTCGGTGTTGATGATCCGCGCGTTCAGCGCGTTGCGCTTGACCGCCGAGAAGTACTCGTTGGACGCCAGATTCAGCAACACGTCATCGCCCTGATCGGCCAGCGCTTCGTTCAGCCAGTCGCTGATGCGTGTGCCCCAGAACGCGTACAAATCCTTGCCGCGCGCGTTGGGCAGTTTGGTGCCCATTTCCAGACGATACGGCTGCATCAGGTCGAGTGGGCGCAGCAGGCCGTACAGCCCGGAGAGCATGCGCAGGTGTTGTTGTGCGTAATCGAAGTCGGCTTCGCTGAATGATTGAGCGTCGAGGCCGGTGTACACGTCGCCCTTGAACGCCAGCAACGCCTGCTTGGCGTTTTCCGGGGTGAACGCTGGCGTCCAGCTGCCAAAACGCGCCGCGTTCAGACCGCCGATCTTGTCGGAGACGTGCATCAACTCGCTGATCTGCGCCGGCGTCAGCTCGCGCAATTGCTGGATCAGCTCCTGGGAATGGTCGAGGTACTGCGGCTGGGTGAAACGCTGGGTCGCCGGCGGTGTTTGGTAATCGAGGGTCTTGGCGGGGGAAATCACCATCAGCATGAAGTCGTCTCCTTTAATCGTGGGGGCGATTCTAGGGGGTTGGCTGCGTTGACTCCAGCTATGGGGGTTATAGGTATGTGTTAGTGCGCACATTTGCGACGGCTGGGGGATTTTTCCATCGGGTGAGGGCAGCGTCCTCGAACCTTGCACATCAGCTATAGTGCCGCGCGGGTTTTGTTATGGAGACGTCCCATTGCGCATTGTTCTTTTATTCACCGCGTGGCTGTTGAGCTGCGGGGCCATTGCGGCACCCGGCGACATCGCAACGCTGGATCGCAACACCTGGCCGGAAAAACTCGACAACCCGACCCTGTTCGACGTCGCCTCGCGCGCCGAAATCCTGATGTTCGCCCGCGGCCTGCTCGGCACCGAATCGATGACCGAAGCCGCACTGGCGCAACGCCTGGGCCTGCGCACGATCAATCTGGACGCAATCAACAGCCTGCGCGAGCGCCTGTGGCAGCGTCTGCTTGCCGGCTACAACTTCGCCCAGCAGAGCTGCGATCAGGACGCCTCGTTCTGCTTCCTCGTCGAAGACATGGCCACTTTGCGTGAAGAAGCCGGCAAGTTTCAGCTTGGCGACGACAGCTATTACATCAAATGGGCCGAACCGAGCCGGATCTTCCATTTGCAGTATCTGGACGAGCTGATGCGCAAAGCCGCACTGTCACCGCAGACCACCAGCGAAGTCGATCGTTTTGGCGACTACGAGCGCAGTGGCGACGCAATGCACGACCGGCTGTTTCTGCTGACCTTCGACAGCGCCGCCAACGCGCAACCGGACAATGCCAACTGGCTGACCGAATACCTGCGCAAGTCAAACATGAGCGCCACGTTCTTCATGTTGGGCAAGGATATTCAGGCGCGCTTGAGCGAGCGCTCGGCGGCCAGCTTGCAAGCCTCATTCTCGCAGCAATGCGTTGGCGTGCAGGGCTGGGAGTTCCGCAGTCACAGCCACTGGCAGGACTGGCAGGACTCGGTGCGGCGCAGTGCCGATCTGGTGAAAAACAAATTACCGGAAAACTACGTGCCGCTGTTCCGTCCGCCGGATGGCCAGCGCCGCAGCGATGCACAGGATTTTTTCAACAGCCAGGGCCTGCAAGTGGCGCTGTGGGACATCGACGCGCAGGACGGCGCCGGCAAACTCAAGGGCACCGCCAGTGCGCAACGCGTACTGACCCTGATGCTGTTGTGGCGTCACGGAGTGATCAATTTCAACATGAAACAGGACGCGGTGAAGACCGCGATGCCGTGGCTGATCACGCAAACGTCGCAGAGCGGTATCGGTTGGGAAGACTGTCAGGACGCGTTTCGCTGAGAAACGACGAAAGCCCGCAAACATTGGGCTGGGGGTGATTTTTTTGCAGGAATCGATACAGGCGGACTTCCGACTCTAACGGGGGGCGGGCAGTCCGCCAAGGGCTATTCGTCACTTTGCAAAATAAACTTCAAAAAAGCGTCAAAGTGCTTTTTCCTGTCACAGGTTTTGGAGTATTACGAAGACAGACCGCCGAAACCTGCAACACAGGTGGCGTCTCCCAAGACCCAGTTTGTGTGCAAGTCACCTGCCTCTTTCAATAAAAGCCCGGCAGATGAATCGGCAGTCACTTCGAGGCGCAGCACTGTAGCGGTATTGCGTCGAATGGCTCTGACAAAGGTGACCGAGTATGGATGATCACGGACGTAGCCCTTCCAACCAGCCAATCCTTTATGTACTCGATACCAACGTACTGATTCACGATCCAAACGCCCTGCTGAATTTCGAAGAACACCACGTTGCGATCCCGATGACCGTGCTTGAAGAGCTGGACAAGCTCAAGAGCGGGCATCACAGCGTGGCCGCCGAATGCCGCCAGGCGATCCGGCTGATCGACAAGACCCTGGGCGATGCTTCACCCGAAGACGTCGAACTGGGTGTGCCGATCCAGCGCGGCAAGGGAGGGCCGAAGGGCTTGCTGTCAATTCTGATGAGCAAGCAGGCCGAATCGAACCTGATTCTGCCTGAGCATCTGAACGACAACAAAATCATCAACCAACTGATCGACCTGCACACCCGCGAGCCGAAAAAACCGGTGGTGCTGGTCACCAAAGACATCAACATGCGCCTCAAGGCGCGCGCCTGCGGGATCGCGGCCGAGGATTACAGCACCGACCAGTTGGTTGACGACGTGTCCTTGCTGCCCAACGGCTACCACAACATGACCGGCTCCTTCTGGGATCTGGTGAAAAATGTCGAAACCCGCCAGGACCACGGCCGTACCTGGCACCAGGTGCGGATGATCGACAACCTGCCGGCAGTGCACATCAACGAGTTCATCATCGACGAACAGGGCTTTGTCGGCTGGATCAAGGAGATCGACGAAGACAAGCTGCTGATTCTCGATCTGCATCAGGAACCCCTGTTGCACCAGGAAGCCTGGGGCCTGAAACCGCGTGATATCTACCAGAGCCTGGCGCTGTACGCACTGCTCGACCCGGACATTCATCTGGTCAACCTGTCCGGCGCCGCCGGCTCGGGTAAAACCATTCTGGCGCTGGCTGCTGCGATCGAGCAGACCATGGTCAGCAAACGCTATCGCCGCATCATCGCCACCCGCAGCGTGCAGGGCCTGGACCAGGAAATCGGCTTTCTGCCGGGCACCGAAGCGGAAAAAATGGAGCCTTGGCTGGGCGCCATCACCGACAACCTCGAAGCCTTGCACATGGATGATGAAAACACCCATGGCAGCGTCGACTACATCCTCAGCAAAGTGCCGTTGCAGTTCAAATCGCTCAACTACATTCGCGGTCGCAGCTTCCAGCAGAGCCTGATCCTGATCGACGAATGCCAGAACCTCACGCCGCACCAGATGAAAACCATCATCACCCGTGCCGGCGCCGGTTCGAAAGTGGTGTGCCTGGGCAACCTCGCACAAATCGACACCCCTTACCTGTCCGCGACCAGTTCCGGGCTGACTTACCTGACGGAACGCTTCAAGGATTTCCCTAACGGTGTGCACATCACCCTGCAAGGGGTGCCGCGTTCGATCCTGGCCGAATACGCCGAAACGCATTTGTAACTCGGCACAAAAAACCGGGCGGCCGAAAAGCCGCCCGGTTTTTTATGTGCGGGAAATTGACCCGCAGGTTTACAATCGGCGCTCCTGATCAGGAGTAATCCCGTGCTGACTCATCTCGATTCCCAAGGTCGCGCCAACATGGTCGACGTCACCGACAAAGCCGTGACGTTCCGTGAGGCGACGGCTCAAGCGCTGGTGCGCATGCTCCCCGAAACGTTGCAGATGATCGTCAGCGGCGGCCATCCCAAGGGTGACGTGTTTGCCGTGGCGCGCATTGCCGGCATTCAAGCGGCGAAGAAAACCAGCGATCTGATTCCGCTGTGCCATCCGCTGATGCTGACCGGCGTCAAAGTCGAACTCAGCGCTGAAGGTGACGACGCGGTGCGTATCGTCGCCCGTTGCAAACTGTCCGGGCAGACCGGCGTTGAAATGGAAGCGTTGACCGCTGCCAGCGTCGCCGCTCTGACCATTTATGACATGTGCAAAGCCGTGGATCGTGGCATGACCATCGAAAGCGTGCGCCTGCTGGAGAAAGTCGGCGGCAAGAGCGGGCACTTTCAGGCGGATCAGGCATGAAGCTGACCGTGAAGTTTTTCGCCCGTTACCGTGAAGCGCTCGGTGTGGATTCGGTGCAGGTTGAAGGCGATTTCGCCACCGTCGATGACGTGCGCGCGCTCCTGGCCAAACGTGATGGCGCCGAGGTGTTGAGCGAGCAGAACCTGATGTGCGCGCGTAATGAAGACCTGTGTCAGCTCGATGAGCCGCTGGTCGATGGCGACGAAGTGGCGTTTTTCCCCACTGTGACCGGAGGCTGAACGATGGCGATTCGGGTGCAGTCCGAACCGTTCGATCCCGGTGCCGAGGTCAACGCGATGCATGCGGCGAATGTCGGTGTTGGCGCGGTAGTGAGTTTTGTCGGCTACGTGCGCGACTTCAACGATGGGCTGGATGTGGCCGGGATGTTTCTTGAACACTATCCAGGCATGACCGAAAAGGCCTTGGGCAAAATTGCTCTTGAAGCCGAACAGCGCTGGCCGCTGTTGAAACTCGAAGTGCTGCACCGCATCGGCGCGCTGGAGCCGGGCGAACCGATCGTGTTCGTCGCCGCCGCCAGTGCCCACCGTCAGGCTGCGTTCGATGCCTGCGCGTTTGTCATGGACTACCTGAAAACCCGTGCGCCGTTCTGGAAAAAAGAAAACACCAGTGACGGCCCGCGTTGGGTCGAGGGGCGGGACAGTGATCATGCGGCGGCGGATCGCTGGAACAAATAGCTCTGTAGCGTTCTTCAGTCAGTCATCGCTGGCAAGCCAGCTCTCACAGTGTTTTGCGTCGTGCGCAGATTTTTTGTACACCGCTGAACCCTGTGGGAGCTGGCTTGCCAGCGATGAGGCCATCTCCCACACCAAAAACCTCGCAGACACACTCTTCTCCCCGATTGACGGCTTGTACCTATAAGTCCAGTATGGATTTATAAGTACAAAATAGTTTGCTGTTGCTCCTCTTTCATCTTGCCAAACCAACAACAACCCGCGAGAGAATGAACATGAAGAAACTCCCCCTCATTACCGGTCTGGCCCTCAGCCTGTTGGCGTGCAGCAGCGTGTTTGCCGCCGAGAAAACCCTGCGCATCGGTATCGAAGCAGCCTATCCACCGTTTGCCTCCAAGACTGACAAAGGCGAGATCGTCGGTTTCGACTACGACATCGGCAACGCCTTGTGCGCGCAGATGAAGGCCAAATGCGTGTGGGTCGAGGGCGAGTTCGACGGTCTGATCCCTTCCCTCAAAGTGAAGAAAATCGACCTGGCGCTGTCGTCCATGACCATCAACGAAGACCGCAAGAAGTCCGTGGATTTCACCCACAAATACTATTTCACCTCCTCGCGGCTGGTGATGAAGGACGGCGCGACAGTCGATGACCAGTACGCGAGCCTCAAGGGCAAAAACGTCGGCGTGCAGCGCGCGACTACCACTGATCGTTATGCGACCGAGGTGTTCGAGCCGAAGGGCATCAACGTCAAGCGTTACAGCAACAACGAAGAGATTTATATGGACCTGGCGGCCGGTCGCCTCGACGCGATTTTTGCCGACACCATTCCGCTCAATGACTTCCTGAACATGCCGCGTGGCAAGGGTTACGCGTTTGTCGGGCCGGAATTGAAAGATCCGAAATATGTGGGCGAGGGCGCGGGGATTGCGGTGCGCAAGGGCAACACTGAATTGGTGTCCGAGCTGAACAGCGCGATTGATGGCATTCGCGCGAGTGGCGAATATCAGAAGATTTCCGACAAGTATTTCAAGTCCGACATCTACGGCGACTGACACACCGCTATCGCTGGCAAGCCAGCTCCCACAGTATCCGGGTCGTACACAGGATTCATGTACACCGCTGAACCTGTGGGAGCTGGCTTGCCAGCGATGAGCATAGGTATCTACACATCTCCCCATCCTGGTCTATAAAGGGACGGCATGGATATCAAATGACTGGGCTAGATGCCCGCCTGATAAAACGATACGACGAGTTAGTCATGGGACACAGTAATGGACTACCGGCTTTGGCGGCAG